>JAJZYV010000195.1 GCA_021797955.1 Thermoplasmata archaeon | reverse complement strand
GAACATGGAATTTATTGAAACCACAACGCACAATAAAGTTGTCTTTGATCCTGGGCAGGAAGCAGGAAGCAAATATAATTCAACAGCAATGAAAAAGTTCGTCGACATCGCAAACGTAATAATCTGCAATGAACATGAAATGGGGATCATTCAGAGTCTCTCTGGTAAGAAAGTTGAAGATATGGTTTCCTCAGGAATTGATCTTATTATGACAAGGGGTTCAGATGGTACAACTCTTTATCATAATAACAGGAAAGTAGAAGTGAAGGCTATTAAGGCTGAGAAAGTTGTCGACACTATTGGAGCCGGCGACTCGTTTAGAGCTGGATTTTATGCTGCTCTTTATCATAAATACAATCTGGATTTTGCCGTTCTTTGCGGAAACATTGTTGCGGGCCTAACTGTCCAAAGTGGCATATTGCGGTATAACCAACCATGGGAAAATGTAGAAGACATGGCTAAAAAACTTAAGGAAACATACATTACCTGATCATGCCAATATATGAATTTGAAGAAAGAATCCCGAAGTTATCAGAAAGCTGTTATGTTTTTGAAAATGCAACGATCATAGGCAAGGTCACCATAGGAGAAAATGTATGGGTAGGACCAGGAGCAGTTATCAGAGGAGACTACGGAGAAATAATCATCGGAAGTGGAACAGCAGTCGAGGATAATTGTGTTATTCATGCGAGACCAGGCGAAAAGACCATAATAGGTGAAAATGTTACACTGGGTCATTCATGTGTTATTCATACGGCTCAGATATCAGATTATGCGGTTATAGGAATGAAATCGGTAGTTACAGACTTTGCCTCCGTGGGCAAATGGGCCGTAGTGGCAGAGGGATCTGTTGTAAAAAAGGGTCAAACCGTTAACGAAGATACAATAGTTGGAGGAGTTCCTGCGAAGGAAATCACCAAGGTTAATAGTGAATTTAAATCGCAATGGACAGATTACAAAAAGAATTATCAGTCATTTTGCGTTAGATACAAAAATAACCTGAAGGAGAAAAAGTAGTTTTATGTTATTTGAAATGATACCATTATCATGAACGACGACTTTAAAATTACAGATTGCAGTGCAAGGGTCATTCTGGATTCAAGGGGTAACACTACCGTTGAAGCCTCAGTGAGAATAGGGAATTTTATTGGAACTTGCGGAGCCCCATCAGGAGCAAGCACCGGTGCAACAGAAGTCATCCCTTTCAGAAACAGCTCACCTGTAGAAACGGTGGAGAACTTTTATGCAAGAGTAAGACAAAGACTCATCGGATTTAATGCGTTTAATCAGTCCGGGTTCGACGATCTTCTCAAGGAGATCGATGGTTCTGAGAACTTTGTTGAGATCGGAGGAAATCTTTCAACTGCACTCTCCATAGCATGTTCAAAGGCAGTGGCAAATAAACTTGGTATACCTTTATACAGATATGCCGGTGGAAATTTTAGGGCAAAGCTTCCAAAGCCATTGGGAAACGTTCTCGGTGGAGGAAAACACGCAATTAACGGAACTACCATTCAGGAATTTCTTGTTTCAAACAGTTCAGAATCATTTCTCAAGGCAATAATGGTTAATTCAAAAATTCATAAAAGGGTAGGAAAACTCTTATCAGAAAAACTCCCTGGTCAGAGTATTGGTGTTGGTGATGAAAGGGCATGGGTAGCATCCATTAGTGATGAAGATGCAATGGAAATAATGAAGAGGGCATGCAGTGAGGTATCATCTGAGGAGAAGGTCAATGTGGTCATGGGTTCAGATCTTGCGGCATCCAACTTCTTTGACGGTTCATCATATACATACAAAAATCAAAAACTTTCAAGGGATCAGCAGATTGATTTTGTAAAAGCCATGGTTAAGGAAAAGGGCTTTACGATTATTGAAGATCCAATGGATGAAAACGATTTTGATGGTTTTTCACTAATAACTTCGTCGGTTGGTTCAAGAGCACTTATTATTGGTGATGATCTTTACACAACAAATGCCAGAAGAATAGAGAGGGGAATTGAATTGCACTCTACCAATGCTGTTCTCATAAAGGTGAACCAGATCGGTACCTTAACTGAAACATGGAAGGCTGTAAAAGTTGCAACGGACGCCTCAATGAAGAATGTAATATCACATAGAAGCGGGGAGACCACTGATGATTTTATAGCACATCTGTCAATTGCATTTTCCTCGTCTTACATAAAGACCGGTACAATAGGTGGCGAAAGACTTGCAAAATTAAACGAGCTAGTAAGAATAGAAGAGGATCTGAAAGAGTGACCGTTTTCATTCTCGGAACCGGCATGAGGGGTGTCAGGAGTTTCACTCTTGAAGAAGCAGATATAGTGAAACAGTCAAACATGATCTATCTGGAAGGATATACATCCTTTCTTCCTGAACACTTCAGGGAAGAATTTGAGCTATTCTTCCATAAGGAATATATTCACCTTACCAGAGATAAGATGGAGGTAGATGATTATTCTCACATAGTGAGGAAGGATGAGGATGTGGTAATACTAGTTCCCGGTGACCCTTTCATTGCCACGACACATATTTCCCTCATAAAGGGTATTGAAAAGACCGGTGAAACAGTGGAGGTTAGGGAAAATGCCTCTATTATATCGAGCATACCATTCAAATGCGGTTTGTCATTTTACAGGTTTGGACAGGTTGTTTCCATTCCAAAAGTATATTCAAATTTCATTCCAACAAGTCCTCTGACAAAGATTCTGGTAAATCTTAAGAACAATTTACACACCATTGCCTTAATAGATATCTTTGATGGCAGAAATATATCTACTAATGAACTTGCCGAATCTCTCAGGGCAATGATGGAAAAGACCGAAGATGATTCCATTGAAGGAAGAAAACTGATTATCGCATCACGGGTCAATCAGCCAGGAGAAAAAATCCTCATTACTGATCTGAAGGGTTTACCTTCAATTCATGAGGATCTAACACCATACACGTTAGTTGTGCCAGCAAAGCTGGATTCAAACGAAGTTATCCTAGAATCGGATTGAATTCAGAGAGTTATAACCTGATAACCGTCGTTGACATACTTTGCCAGTCTTTCACCGAATGGAAACAGTTCAACCCCTTTTGCCTTTAATTTTTCATCCACATTATACATTTTTGCAACAGCAGAGCATGCCGAATCTAGCGCACCACTTTTAATTAAGGTATCAAATGCCTCAGCAATTGGGCCTTCTCCAGTTGCAACAAATTCTTCGCTGGTTCCGTATAACAATACTTTGACATCTTCATATCTTTTTGCATTAACCTGCCTTGATACCATAATTAGGGCCATTCTTGATTTTTCGGGAGTTTCTTTTCCGCTTGTAAGAACAAACAATACTTTTGTCATGATTCAATATGTTAACTTCAATTATTAATCATTTGTTAACGCCCATTAGAATAGCTCTTATAATTCTCCCATGACATATAGATCAACAAATCAATTTCACGAATATTCTAAGAACTTATGGAAAATTTCTCTCATCTAAAAGGGGGAATTGTAGTTAACTATATATAGAAGAACAAATTTACATTACAATGCCTTTAGAATCGTCAAAATCCACTGAGACCCGTGATCCCATAAAAAAAGAGATAGACAGAGCTAAAAGAAGAAAACAGGGCGGAACTAAGGAAAGTGCTAAGGATTTGAAAATCAAGGAACTAATGGAAAAGATGGATTCCCAGAGAGATCAGCTTTTAAGAAGCATTGCAGAGATGCAGACATACATAAGAACAAAGGAGAAGGATCTGGAAATTTCTAAAAAAGTGATAACAAAGGATCTTGTAATGAAGCTAATGCCTGTGCTTGATTCAATTGATGCGGGAATGGCCATAGAATCACATAAAGATATTTTGGAACCAATAAAGAAACAGCTAACGCAGGCACTTCTGTCTCTGGGTGTGACCGAAATGAAAACGGTAGGAGAAACGTTCAATCCCATGCTTCATGAAGTTGTGTCTATAACTGAAGAAGGGGATGAAAACAAAGTAGTGGCTGAGATTCAAAAGGGATATTTATTCAACAATGAAGTAATAAGGACTTCAAAGGTAATCGTGTGCAAGAGGTGAAATAATGTCAAAAATAATAGGTATAGATCTAGGGACGAGTAATTCAGCGGCAGCAGTTGTAATTTCAGGTAAACCCACGATAATTCCAAGTGCAGAGGGGGTTTCCATAGGGGGAAAATCATTTCCGAGCTATGTGGCCTTTACAAAGGAAGGAGATCTTCTTGTGGGAGAACCTGCCAGGAGGCAGGCCCTATTAAACCCTGAGGGTACAATTTATGCAGCCAAGAGAAAAATGGGTACAGACTTTAAATTCAAGGCTTATGGAAAGGAATATACTCCGCAGCAGATATCCGCTTTTATTCTTCAGAAAATAAAGAGAGATGCTGAGGCATTTCTCGGCGAGAAGGTAACGGATGCTGTTATTACTGTTCCTGCTTACTTTGATGATAATCAGAGGCAAGCAACCAAGGATGCAGGCTCAATCGCCGGTCTCAATGTAAAGAGAATAATCAATGAGCCAACAGCAGCTTCACTGGCTTATGGTATTGACAAGCACAACCAGTCAATGAAGATACTCGTTTTCGATCTAGGTGGCGGTACGCTTGATGTAACCATTATGGATTTC
>JAJZYV010000194.1 GCA_021797955.1 Thermoplasmata archaeon | reverse complement strand
GTTAAATGGAATAATGAGGGAAGTTTTCTCAACGATGCACATAAGGATCTCAGGGCAGACTACATATTGGCAAATCCACCTTTCAATGATTCAGACTGGAAGGGTGATCTTTTAAAGAATGATGTTAGATGGAAATATGGCACACCACCAGCAGGCAATGCGAACTTCGCATGGGTACAGCATTTCATTCACCATATGGCATCAACAGGAATTGCCGGTTTCGTTCTGGCTAATGGATCAATGAGTTCGAACACATCCAATGAGGGTGAAATAAGAAAGAACATCATTGAGGTCGATCTTGTGGATTGCATGGTTGCACTGCCTCCGCAACTGTTTTTCAATACCGGAATACCTGCATGTCTCTGGTTCCTAACCAAGGACAAGAAAAACAATAAATTCAAGGACAGGAGAGGGAAGACGCTGTTTGTAGATGCCAGGAGGATGGGTACCATGATCGACAGGAGGCACAGAGTGCTTACTGATAATGATATCAGGAAAATATCCTCAACATACCACGCATGGAGAGGAGAAGGTGGAGAATATACCGATATTCCAGGATTCTGCAAATCCTCTGATATTGAGGAGATCAGGAAGAACAACTACGTTCTTACTCCGGGCAGGTATGTCGGCACAGAAGAGGAGGAAGATGACGATGAGGAATTTGAAGAGAAGATGCAGAGACTGGTAGCAGAACTGAGGCAGCAGATGGAAGAAGGTGCGAGACTGGATGAGGAGATAAAGAAGAATCTGGAGAGGATTGGATGGCAGATTTAGGTCTATCTGAGTTCACCTTTGAGTTTTCATTTCTTTATGAACAGGTTTCGAAGAACTGGAATAATTTACAAACGTTTCCGTTGTTGCCAAGCCTTATAAAAGAAAATAAGATAGGTTGGGATGCAATGTTGCCAACTAAAGGAGCCATGTATTATTATCAATTCAAGCAAAGTGAGCTCTTTTACAGAGGTAACGCCAAGTACATATCAGATGGCACCTATCACGCTCCTTATTTTAGGATAAAATTGCACAAAGCAGATTACAACAAGCAGCATAGAATATTATGGAAGTGGGCCAAAAGACACCCCTATAATAATACTTATTACGTAGCACCTGAAATGGTTGATAAAAGCGAGTTTAGAAATGCGTTCCTTAGTCACACTGTTGTAAGTAATTCAAGGCTGATTCCTTTAACTAAATGTGTAAACTACAGTCCTAACGATAATAATCAGCATTATATAACATATCAGCAGAACGTACTTGGGTTTTATCAGTTCTCAGAAACAAAAAAAAGCGAAGGTGATATTTTTGGAAAAGACCTAGGAAAAGCATATGAAAAAAATAGGTCAAACTTCGTAAACATAGATAACGAATATGCAAATGACCTATTGAATGATGCAATATCTTTCACACAGGAAATTTTAGAGGAATATGATATTGACAGAGACAAAGAGCATCCGAGTAAGATAGAATCTGACAATGTCACTTATAAATTAATGCACATGGCCAAGATTTTGTGGATTACACTAGGGGTAGTTACTGTCTTAGTTGGAGAGAGGGAAGAGGCTTCCAAATGATAGATAATTCAGAGAGCGTAAATCCGATCAATTCTTGGCGCTTTTCAATTATTGATGAAATAAAGTCGCCAGGTAGAAATGGTATTGCAATGGGACCTTTTGGCTCTAACATAAAAAAAGAAAATTTTCGAAACTATGGTGTACCAGTTATTCGTGGTAACAATTTAAAAAACAGTATATTTATCGATGATGATTTTGTATTTATCTCAGAGGAGCTTGCTAATCGGTTGTCAGCTTCTTCAGCTAGAAGACTTGATATTATATTGACGCATAGAGGAACTATAGGCCAAGTTGCAATAATTCCTCTCAATTCGAGGTTCAGTAGATATATAGTTTCCCAGAGCCAAATGAAATTTACAGTCGATCAAACAAAGTGCGATCCATATTTCGTTTATTATTATCTCAGATCAGAATATGGAATGTCCCAATTCTTATCAAACGCGTCCCAAACTGGGGTGCCTGCAATTGCGTCGCCCACTAATACTCTGAAGTCTATAAAGATACCAATTCCCCCAATGGATGAACAAAAAGCAATAGCTAAAATCCTCTCCGATCTCGATGCGAAAATAGAACTCAACCAGAAGATGAACAAAACCCTCGAAGCCATTGCACGGGCAATATTCAAACACTGGTTCGTTGACTTTGAATTTCCAAATGAAGAGGGAAAGCCATATAAGTCAAGCGGAGGGGAGATGGTTGATTCTGAACTTGGGGAGATACCTAAGGGATGGGAAATAAAGACGCTAAGCCAAATTGCAGACTTGAAGATAGGAAGAACTCCTCCGACTAACCAAAAACAATGGTTCAGCGTGAATGAAATGGATATTCCATGGATTTCTATTAAAGACCTTGGAAATGCAAGCACATTTGTATTAGATACTGCAAAATTTCTAACACAAGTGGCCGTGGACAAATTCAATATACCCATTATTCAGTGCGGAACAGTTGTCCTCAGCTTCAAACTAACTGTTGGAAGAGTTGCTATCACTGGTATGGATTCCGTTTCCAATGAAGCAATTGCACAATTTAAAATCCATGATGGAAGCTTTATCACCCCATATTTGTATCTTTATCTAAAACATTATGACTACAATAATATAGGTAGCACATCATCTATTGCGAATGCAACTAACAGTAAGGAGATAGGCAAGATTCCAATAATAATTCCTAAATATGAAATTTTGTCACAGGCAATTAGTAGATTCGAATTAATATTTGAAAAGATTAAGGTAAATTCCGTAGAAGATAAAAATATCGTTAAGATTAGAGATTCTCTTTTGCCAAAACTAATGTCTGGCAAAATTAGGGTGCCACTGGAGGAATAAATGTCTAACCAGGTGACTGAATCTGATGTTGAAGATCTTTTCTTAAAACTTCTTTCTGAAATAGGCTATTCCATTAAATTTAGCCCAGATATTTCACCTGGTGGAAACGGACAGGAAAGGGAATACTTAGATCCTGTTCTTACTGAAAGACTGAGAGAAAGACTTCAGCTGATTAATCCTGAAATTCCGGATGAGGCAATTGATGAAGCAATCAGGAAAATAAGAAAGAATGAAAGCCCGGATATAGTATCAAACAACCATGATTTTCACAACCTTCTTGTGAACGGCATTGACGTCCAGTACAGGAGAAAAGATGGATCTATCAAGCATGACAAGGTCTTCTTATTTAACTTCAACAATATAGGAAATAATGAATTCCTAGCAGTTAACCAGTTCACCATTGTTGAGGACAAACACGAGAGGAGACCTGACATAGTCCTGTTTGTGAATGGTATCCCGATTGTTCTCATAGAACTGAAGAACCCAGAGGATGAGAATGCCACAATATGGTCCGCTTACAGGCAGATTCAGACATATCTGAATGAAATCCCCTCAATATTCAGGTTCAATGAATTATGCATAATCAGTGATGGCATTGATACAAGATACGGTACAATAACATCGCCAAGGGAAAGGTACTCACAGTGGAAGACCGTTGAATATGAGAGACCAAAGGATCTTACACAGCTTGAAACCCTCATAAGGGGATTGCTTTCTCCCTCCACACTTCTGGATGTTGTCAGAAATTTCATTGTGTATGAGACGGATAAATCAAACGGTGCCTTGAAAATATCAAAGAAAGTGGCAGCATACCAACAGTACAATGCCACAAATAAAGCCATATTGTCAACAGTAAGCGCCGTGGATTCCGATCATAAGGGTGGCATAGTATGGCATACGCAGGGATCAGGAAAGAGCCTGACGATGGTCTTCTACACTGGGAAACTTGTGTTGGAACCGAGGATGGAGAATCCCACCATAATAGTCCTGACAGACAGAAATGATCTTGATGACCAGCTCTTCGGCACGTTTGCAAGATGCCAGGAGTTATTGAGGCAGGAACCTAAACAGGCAGATTCCCGTGATTCTTTAAAGTCACTGATAAATGTTGCATCCGGCGGCATTGTTTTCACTACAATACAGAAGTTCCTTCCTGAGGAAGGAAATGATTTTCCCCTATTATCAGAAAGGAAGAACATCGTTGTGATTGCGGATGAGGCACACAGGAGCCAGTATGGCTTCAGAGCCGATATATCCAGAGAGGATGCGGATATAAAATACGGATATGCAAAATACCTGAGGGATGCAGTTCCGAATGCAACGTTCATAGGATTCACAGGAACACCCATAGAAAAGGAGGATCGTTCAACTCCACAGGTCTTCGGAAAATACGTTGACATATACGATGTGCAGCAGGCAGTTGAGGACGGATCAACCGTCCGCATATATTATGAGAGCAGATTAGCCAAGATAGATCTGAAACCTGAAGAGAGACCGCATATAGATGAGGAGTTTGAGGAAGTAACAGAAGGTGAGGAGGTATCCACAAGGGAGAAACTCAAGAGCAAGTGGGCCAGGGTTGAGGCTGTTGTCGGAAGTGAAAACAGGATCAGAACAATTGCCAGAGACATAGTGGATCACTGGGAATCCAGATCATCGGTGCTTGATGGAAAGGCAATGATCGTAACAATGAGCAGGAGGATTGCCATTGAACTTCACAACGAGATCGTGAAGCTCAGGCCCGAATGGTATGATCCCGATGACAACAACGGAAAGATTAAGGTCATAATGACCGGATCCGCAGCAGATGGA
>JAJZYV010000193.1 GCA_021797955.1 Thermoplasmata archaeon | reverse complement strand
TCAGGTATAACGAATTACCTTTTCACCATCCCCATGATAATTGAAATGCTTTCTCTTTTGTATCTCAGACTTGAAAATCCACTATCAAGAAGAATTTTAATTTTCATAATACTCATGCAATCAACCGATCCTGGACTATTTTCAGGTGCATATTTGATCCCCTTAAGTCTGGCTTTCTCCGTCATTATGGCACTTGCACTGTATGCAATATTGACATTTGTATACAACAACAGGGAAAAACTTCCTGATGGATGGAATAGGGAAGTTAAATATTTCCTGTATCTTATTGGTATTTCCTCAATTGGACTAATATCAACAGTTTTCATTTCTGGGCCTTTTGGGTTTAAGTGGATAATCTTTGCTTTTTCAATGGCATTCTCCATGGTTTATTATTTTCTTATTTCATTCAAATTTTTTGATCCCTCAACACAGGTAGAGAGAACAAATCCTGATATTGAGGCAAGGATGAATGAAACAAATGACTCAACCTAAATCAGGAGACTCTCAAGCCAGAGTGTGAGAAGTGCAATAGTAAGTACGGGAAGCCCCACAGAAATCCCAACTTTCATGTACTCTATGCTCCTTATTTTTAGATTTGACTTCTTTTCTAACATGTAAAGCCAAACAAGAGTTGCCAATGAACCTATTGTTGTAAATTTTGGACCTATGTCGTTTCCAATAGCATTTGTGAGAAGCAGTAACCTTGGTGCGTGTACACTGGCCAGAGTAAGATCTCCAAGAAGGACTGATGGCAAGTTATTCATGATTGATGCGGTAAATGCAAAGAGGTAACCCGTTAGAATGTACGTTAGAATTGGTGGCATTTTCGTGAATGTGAGCACTGAATAGGCAGTAATTTGTACCAGTCCGTTGTTTGCAAGTGCATAAACTACAATGTACATTCCGAGTGAAAAAAGTATGATCTGCCATGGTGCATCCTTTACGGGTTTGATGTAATCTATCCTTCCTCCCCTTTTGGATAAGATGATCAGAACTGCTGCTGTTGGCATTGAAACGATCGAAACGGGTATAGAGTAGAATCCTCCAATGGAATAAAGGAGAATCAGGATTACTATTGTGGGAAAGAATATCTCAAACAGAAATGGATCCTTAATTTCATCCTTAGAGTAAGAAATGTCAACAGGAATGGTATCTGGAATTGATTTTCTAAAATAAAGATATAGAAACAGCAAACTGGATCCAATACTTGCCAGATCAGGTAGAATCATCAACTCCATATAGGGAAAGAATGATATGCCGAAGTATGTTGCTGCGATTATGTTAACGAGGTTGCTGACCAGTAGTGGCAGACTTGCAGAATCGGCAATAAATCCGACCACCATAACGTATGCAATTATGGCTTTTTTTTCAAGCCCTGCCCTGTAGAGAAGCGCAACCATGATTGGAGTTAAGACTATGGCAGTTCCATCGTTTGCGAATATTGCAGATATAAATGAACCGATTATAATTACAAAAAGATAGAGTCTTCTTCCTGAGCCCCGTGCATGGGACATTAATCTTGATGCAAGGTATTCAAAAACTCCTGCTTCATCAAAAACCAGAGCCATTATTACCACTGAGATGAAGGTTAAAGTTGCATTCCAAACGATATTGATCACGTTCATGAGGTCTATGAAAGTTGTGAATCCGAAAAGTGCAGTTGCCACTGCTCCAATCATCGCAGAGTATCCTATAGGAATGCCCTTTGGTTTTCTTATGACTAGAAACAATGTTCCTATAAAAATCAGGATGCTGATAGCAAATTTAACTTGATTCAAGAGCCAGATCCCTAACCTTTTGTATTATTTGGTCCCTGATTTTTCTTACCTCTCCCAGCGATTTCCCTTTTGGATCGTCCAGCTCCCAATCTACCATCTTTTTCCTCAGACCGGAGACAAGAGGTGCAGGGCAGGATTCCTCGGCAGAACATCCCATTATAATCACCTTATCTGCCCATTTTAGCATTTCTTCATTCATCTTCTTGGGCCTACTTGAATCTAACAAAATACCTGTTTCTTCCATTACCTTAACTGCCATGGGATTTACTCTTTCACCCGGCAATGTGCCTGCACTTCTGCAATTCAATCCAATGTGATTACCATATGCCTCAGCCATCCTGCTCCTAGCTGAATTTTCAACACACAAAAATAAAATGCGATCCTTATTCATCGGATACGGCCTCCAGTAGTTTTTCACCCTTTATGCTTGCACTGTAATATATCCATCTACCTTCCTTTCTTCTGGATATCAATCCGGCCCTGAATAACTCCTTAAGTTCATTTGAGATCGTAGGTTGTGGGGAATTTAGTATTGATGAAATATCGCACACACAGAGTTCGCTCATTCCTAAAAGGTGGAAAAGTACAAGTCTTTTTTCATCCGCCAGTGCCTTAAATTTGCCTTCCGTCTCAATTATTCTGGAAACAAATTTTTTATCTGAGATTTCCATTCTCAGTTCTCCCAGCTTTTCCAGACTGATGTTCTTGCAAATTTCTGCATTCATATATTTTGATATGAAAATGTATTACTTAACCTTATCCTAAAAAAGTTTCAAGCATTCCTTAACAGTATTGGTACCTCAAGTATTCAATTTGAATTTAAAGCATCATTTTACGATTGAAGAAGACAGTTTTCTTTTTTGGAGAGCCTCATCAGACCTTGAAGCTATTGGGAGACTGCAAGATTCGTGAGTGCTGCACCATTCATAACATTCTTCTGAATCCCTCTTTTCTATGTAATGAAGACCGCATATTTCGCATTTAAATCTGCTTCTTTTAGATTCTTCCATCTTTTGAAGATTGTATGTCAGTATTTAGGTATGTCCCTTTGTTGGCTTATTGCAAGATTTACTTGGAAGTCTAAAGTAAAAAAGTGTTTTGCTTATGGAAAGTACTTTTTGATGCTGGAATGGGCAATTCTTGCCATTAATGACTTGTATTACCTTACACCCAAAACCGTTTCAACACTCTTCAAGGAAGAAGTGGAAAAGTTCCTCCAGAAGAATAAGATACGTTATACGACTGGATTCGGGTTGATTGGTAAAAGTGGCCTCTATCAACCATTTCACTTTCTGATACAGTCCGCTCACCAAGAGATCATAATGCAGGCAATAGGCAGACCAATGAGACAGTGGATATCTCTTTTCATTATGTCCTGGAATGATGTTGCAACTCTTAGGAAACAGGAAGCTGCTTCATTTGGTGTGCTTAATGATGAAAATATAGTGATAGACGAGAGCCTGATACAGGCGATGAAATCTTATGACATCAGGCCTTTTTTGTGGTCTAAAAAGGAAACACTGCTTGCTGAAATCAAAGGGTGAAAACATTGGTTGAAAAGAAAACGATATCTGCAATGATAGATTATTTACTCTAAAATATATTATAAAATCACATGCCTTCGTATATAAATAACCGCTCATATTTCACTATTTCCAAAGTATCAGATTAGAACAAATATATCTACGCTGGGAGGGAGATTCGAACTCCCGAGCTACAGGAGCACAAGCTTTCCAGACTTGCGCCTTACCAGGCTAGGCTATCCCAGCTCAATTCTCGCATTGTTTCTCCATATTTATTACTTTAGAACGTTTTCCTGCTTAGTAGATGTCAGGCATTCCCTTTAAATACATATATTATATTTTGCTCTGATAAATATGTCCCAAAAATTGATCTCCAAATTACTTGTTGGGGTGGACTTCTCAGAGGAATCAAAAAAAGCGCTGAGATTTGCAATTTCTTTGTCCAAGCAGCTTGGAATTACAGATCTGGTGGTAGTTTCCGTGGTAAAGCCCATAATTACTTCCTTAGGTAATATGAGTGGTGAGGCAGAGGTCTCAGATAAGGAAGATATGAATATTGTGAGCGAACAACTTCAGGAGCTTGTTAAAGCCGAAAGAGGAGACTTTACAGAAAGGATTAAAGAAAAAGTTTCACTTGGTAGTCCTGCTGATACCCTCATTAAGGAAATCGAGATAGAAAAACCTGATATGGTCATAATGGGAAATAAAAAACACGGGTTTAAGAAAGGAATATTAACTGGATCGGTTTCAGCAAGGGTTTCTGCAAATTCACCAGTTTCAGTCCTCATTGTAAGATAAATAATCTATTTATTTTTCCCATATTTAACTCTTGGAATCCTTTTATTAAACGGATGGATATGGAACTATGTCAAGAATAGAAAGAGATGTTATAGGAGAAGTAACAATCGAAGATGACATTTATTATGGAATCAACACACTGAGAGCTAAGAATAATTTCCAAATTTCAGGAATTGTGGAAGATATTGACCATATTAAGGCAATGACGCTACTTAAAAGATCGGCAGCCATAGCCAACAACAGACTAAAAGCCCTGAACGATGAAAGAAAAGACTATATCGTAAAGGCAAGCGACCTCATTTTGCAAGGAAAGTACGCTGATCAGTTTGTGATTGACGTATATCAAGCTGGTGCCGGTACTTCGTTTAACATGAACACAAATGAAGTGATCGCAAACATAGGACTTGAACTCATGGGAAAGAAGAAAGGTGAGTATGGGTTCATCCATCCAAATGATCATGTCAACATGAGCCAATCCACTAACGACTCGTATCCAACGATGATGAGAATTGCAGCCGTTTTTAAAGCAGAAAGATACATGGAAGAATTAAACAAACTCATAGAATCAATGAAGAAAAAAACCGAACAGTTCAAAAACGTGAAGAAACCTGGCAGG
>JAJZYV010000192.1 GCA_021797955.1 Thermoplasmata archaeon | reverse complement strand
CTTAATCCTAAACATCAGTCACTTTATCTTATTCCAGGATCCTATGATCCCACGATAAGTATATCTCCCATCTAATACCTGAAATCTCAACTCTAAGGGATTTCTCATCGAATCGGACGACTAATTACACTCCGAAGTTCATTCATAGCCCTTAAACAGTTTATAAATTTGACGGGAATAAAAATAAAATCAAATAAGGCCAAACACCCATGCCATACCTGCAATACCAATGAGGATCAGACTATATCCAATCATGAGTTGATAATTCATAGTTTTCTTTCGACTGTACATGTTATATTATCACTTCCTTTCATATATTCTTTTCTTCTGCATCAAGGGATATAGCAATTCCCCCGCTCAACAATGCAACAAAAAGCCAGGTGAAACCAGCCATTCCTTTAGACAGACTAAATAGATCTATTATGCCATTGGCAGCAGGTATTGAGAATACTTCAAAAGCTGCAAGAAGGCTTAACAGAGAAACACCTCCAAGGACATGCTTGAGCTTAATGTGGAACGAACTATCCACTTTATTCAATTTGCTGGCCGCATATTGTTTCACAGTAGATTTGCCTCTTATAGCTGGTTTGCTTGAGGTTCTTTTGTGTTTAGTGTTCCCTGGCATTATGATTCCTCACAGTTTCCCTGAGATCTCAGTGATCAGCCATCTTGCATTGTTCATCACCCGATCAAGGTTCTCCTTCCCAAGGCCCTTACCTGAGGCTTTGGCATCATCAAGCCAGCCTTTGATATATGCTGAGCTGTCATCCTTAAAATCAAAGCCGAAATGTGCACCCACGAGGTAAGTTGAAAGCTCTGCCTCTGATTCTGCCAGGCCTCTTGGAAGATCTTCCCTGTAAAGATGTTCCAATCTTGCATGTGACATCTCATGAATAAGAGTGTGCAATACGTTCACATCCTCTCCCGGGATCTTCATCACCACTATCTTCTGGCCCTCTCCTGAGTGAGCAGTGTAGCCTCTCACACCAACTATGGTACTTTCCTCCACTGTGTAGTGTTCTCTTGCTACATGTTTGAGTGTACTATACAGTTTTGTTGCCTTCACATCCTTCTTTACTTTTTTGTTTATATAGTCACTTATCCAGAACCTTTGGTATCTCCCAACTTCCAATCATTCCTTGCTTCCACTAACACAGTTTTCTTCAAACTTCCTCTTAACAGCCGAGAATATTCCTTAAGTACCGGGCCATCTCATGGCATAGGTATTATCATCTACTCATTTCCAGTTTCCCATTTCTCGGTATTCCATTATGGATTAGCCATTAACCCTTACAATTTTAAAAAATAATACTTATGCGGTCACACCCAGCCACGCTTTCTGAATATTGCAAGAAGTATTACCGAAATAAGCACCATAGCAAAGACCATTAAATAGAATCCATAGATGGATGTTGTCCCAGGTTGAAAAAATCCCGGAGTGAAATTCATTCCATAGAAACCTGTAAGGAATGTGAGAGGCAGGAAAATTGTTGCAACAATGGTTAAAAGTCTCAATATGTTATCCGTGAAGGCAGATTTGAGAGTGAAATACAGATCCCTTATGTCTCCGGCCCTGAGTGTGTATGAATCCAGTGCTTCGATCATCTGAAATGTATGGTCATAAACATCCCTGAAATCAGAGGACAGATCAGGTGACAGGAATTTTATGGCATCATTCTGTGCCAGTGACATAACATCCCTGTGTTGAGTGAGGGTGATCCTGAGATTTCCCATCTCTGATCTGGCTCTGGAAATGAAAGACATTATATTTTTCAGGTTATTGAGTTCCTTGGACGTGATATTATTAAAATCAAGAAGATCCACTCTCACAGAAACAAGCCAGTTCTCCATGTCCGAGAGTGCGCTGAAGAACGAATCAACTGAGAAATCGAATATCTGGTGCATTACCAGAGACGGGAAATTTTTTATGTTTTTAACTCTCTTGGCCCGGTTATCGATAGAATCCATGGAATGCTTAACAATTGTGGATGGTTTCTTGTGTAATGTCAGAATTCCATTCTCCATAAGTATAAGGAAGATTTCTTCTGTATCATAACTGAAACTGTTTTCCCCTGCTTTTACAACATTTTTTGATACTAAGAAGGTGTATCCTGGATAATCTTCAGTCTTCACCCTCTGCTTCCCTGAATTGATATCCTCCACTGTCAGAGGATCTATGGAGAATCTCTTCTCAATATAATTCAGGAACTCCTGATTGAAATCTTCTACATCCACCCAGAACAGATCTTCAAATTTGATACTGTCCAACTCTGAAATATCGGTTTTTGAAGAGATTTCGATTTCCTTTCCCGATAATCTTGAGACTGTTATCTTCACAATAATGCAAGGGCATAACTCTAAATATAATTTTTCAAAGAGTCAGAAAATTTTCTTTTTCTTTTATTTTTCCAACATATTGCAAAAATGTGCCCATAAGTTTTATCGTACCTAATAATTGTTACACAAAATAGGTATTACTATTGAAGATTAACCACAAAGTAAGGAGGGGGTTTTTCTGTCCATACGAAAGGGGAAAATGTATTTGCAATACATTTTGTCCGGATAAATGTGGTGTCATCGTCGTAGAACCTGAAAACAGGCAATAGGTGAATTGAGAACCAGAATGTTGAATAGAGAAAAATCATGAAATTTCCTCTATTCTACCATATATACAATCATATTGTTACTTTATAAACTTTATAAATGATTAATGTAATTAACTAACCCGTGATCTGAAATCATGGAAAAATCGGTATTGATTTCAGGTGGATCGAGAGGACTCGGTCATGAACTGGCAGAGAAATTTATCTCAGACAAGTGGAACGTAATGACTTTCTCAAGATCAGGAGAAACAAAGGAAGAGAGCGTCAATGGAAAATTATTCATCAGTTCTAGGGCAGACATGAGACTGGATCATGATGTGAGGGATGTTGTGAAAACCTTTGAGGAGAAGTTCAGGGGATTCAGGCTTCTGATACTGAACGCAGGTTCTGTAACAAGGGCGAGAAATTTCATGGATTCAAATCTGTCCGAGTTGAGGAAAGTGTTTGAAACAAATGTGTTCAGCAACTCACTGTTGATCAGGGAATTCCTGAAAATCGAATCAACAAAAGCTGTGATACACATCACTTCAGATGCTTCAGTGAACAATTATGAAGGATGGGCATTCTATGGATCGTCCAAGGCAGCAATGGATTACATCATGAGGACACTTGGAACTGAAATTCCTGAAGTGGAGTTCATATCACTGGATCCCGGAGATATGGATACTGAAATGCACAGGGAAGCATTGCCGGATGCAGATAACAATGATCTTCAGAAGCCAGAGGATGCCGCTGCAAAACTTTATGAGAGGATACTGGAGGCGATCAGTAATGATCAATGAAAGCATCTTTGAAATGCCTCCGCAGAAATATGCACTTCCCCCGGAGATGTCAGGGAGAGAAAGAGATTCAGTGAATCTTCTAAGGATATCTTCCAGTGAGGGGACCTACTCCTCATGGAAATTCAGTGATCTGCCAGGATTGCTTCCGGAAAATGCTGTACTCGTATTCAACAACAGCATGATGATTCCATCCAGTTTTATGGCATTTTCACAGGAAATAGATCAGTATTCCAGGCTGAATATCGGTTACGGGAATAACGAACTTCTGGTCGAAGTTAGGAACAGGAGCATAAAACCATATGAAGGCCTCAGGTTCAGATTTGTTGATGGAAGTGAAATAATCCTGAAGGAAACACATAAAAATTTTGCAAGATACTGGCATGCCGAAATACCTGTAAGATTTGAAAGGCTAAGAGATCACACAGGAGAATTCATAAGTTACAGTAACGAGATACATCCTTTGCAGGCTAAGTATTTCATGAATGTGTTTTCTGAAATTCCAGGATCTGTGGAATACCCTTCTGCACAGAGGCCCTTCACAGAATCTATGCTTTCAAGGATAGAATCCCTCGGAATCAGGACTGAAAAGATCACTCTTCACTGCAATCTCGGTTCACTGGATGCATCGGAATTCTGGCGCAACAATGAACTCCTTCCCGAACGCTACTCTGTGGGAAGAACCACGGCAGAAACTCTGAACAGGCACATCGAACATGGACGTCCAGTAATTGCAGTCGGAACAACTGTGGTAAGGGCCCTTGAATCTTCTTTCACCAACAGGAAGTTTAATGGAAGTTCAGGGTTCACAACAAAATTCATAGAGGGTGAACTTGAATCGCCACTGTCCGGAATCATAACAGGAATGCATGATCCTTCCACATCACACCTACTGATGCTCAGGGCATTCGCACCCATAGAACTCATCAGGGCTTCCTATGACACAGCTGTGGAACTGGGTTATGGCTGGCATGAGTTTGGAGATTCATCTCTCATCTTGAAATAATTTCTGAATTTTTGAAAGCAGGGCATTCCGGGAATTTCAAATTGCTTTCTACAAGTAATTTTGGCATAAGGTATTTCATCACATCTTTCATCAGAATCCCGGAATGAAACCATCAAATTTTTCCGCAATATTCGCGACAGGTATGATAACACCAAGAAATTTTTCTCACTCTCTAACTGCAAAAAATATTTAAGATATGCCTTGTTTATATTTTCATGAATAAAGCAATAACCAGCATGGTTCTCATAAGTTTTGTAGTTTTGTTGATGTTAATAGTTCCTTTACCACACAATGCAGTGCAAAAACCAGGCAGCTACCAGATTTCCCCTTCAGTT
>JAJZYV010000191.1 GCA_021797955.1 Thermoplasmata archaeon | reverse complement strand
TTTCAATTAATTCATTTCCAAATTCAGTCATACATTCTTCAGGAGATTTCTTCAGAGATGCTGAGACCAATTCCATTAACTTCTCAGCCTTCTGATCATTCTTCCATTCTGAAATTTTTTCTCTCTTCTGATGTTCATTTACCCTCTTAAGAGATAGATCAACACTTTTTCTTCTTGAATCAATTTGAAGTACCTTGCATACTGTTTTCTGTCCTTCCCTGAGATGATCCCTTATATACCTGACCCAACCATTGGCTACCTCTGCGATATGGATGAACCCGTTAAGGTCTTTGTATTCATCAAGCTTCACCTCAGCCCCAAATTTTTCAACCTTTGTTACAGTAACTACAACAAGGTCTCCAATTTCAGGGATATCATTCATTTTTTCCATTATTATCAGAATTCTTCTGTGATCTCACAGTTAGTCATAATTGTACCGCCAGTCGGTTTTGCAAGTTCAGATCCGCATATATTGCAGTTTACCACGCTTGAACCTTTGGTGTATGTAATCTGCTCACTACCACACTCTGGGCACTTGATTTTAATGAACTTATTTCCCTTTCCCTTCAGTTTTTTCATTTCCTTATCAGTCATTATCTTACCTCCACAATTTCAAGTTTCTTGGCTCTCTGTGATGGGGGAGTGCTTGCCTTCTTGCATTTTGTGCATCTGTATCTTAAATTAACTCTTTTAGTTGGTTTTTCTCTGCCCTCAGGCTTTGGCCTCGGGAAACCTCCAAAACCAGATGTTGCTCTCCTGAATCTCCTTTGACCCAGATTAAGTTCACTAGCCTTCTTTTTTCTTACTCTTTCCACTTCATGTTTGGTATGTTCCTTGCAGAATTTGCAGTACATTTTAACTGTTTTTGGTATTTTCAAATTGATCACCTAAACTACCCGACACCATTCAGATATCAGAATATGAGTCAGGATAGCTCTATGACATATAAGTATTTATTTACAAATTTAACTTTTGATGTAACAGGAATATTTATTAAACGATTCCAATGCAATTAACAAGAATAATCTGAGCGCAATTTATCATAGAGTAGATTGCAAGAAAAATCTGCATTCTGAGTGATTGATTTAAAAATAGCTGATGGATTATAAGTGCGATTACGTAACTCGCAAATGCCAAAGAAATTTTCTTCAGGTTAGGTAAGGAATTGCCCTTCCAAAACCCATTAATATAGCAATTATTGTTCCTACAACTATAATTACAAGAAATGCTGAAAAAATATAATCTTCTCTCCTGAATGGCATTGAAATCAGATAGGATCTTGTGGGATAAGCCCTGAAAGCCCTTGTATCAGCCGAAATCCCAATATCTTTTGCCCCCCTTAAAAGGTGTACTATAGTTGGAACGATAGAATATATGGCTGCTGCCAGAGTTATAAATGGCCTTAGTGTCTTACCTCTGTTACCACCGTATCCTCTCATAAGGGATATCTTTATAGAAGTATCGAAGGAATCAAAAACAGAGGGAATAGTTTTCATAGCAACTACAAGGGAAAATATAATCGGACTTGGAATTTTAAGCTTACTTAGTGTTTTTACGATCTGTGCAGGTGTATTCGTCATCACTAGTAGAAGACTTGCTACAATTGCGGCAGTGAACCTGAATGAAATTTGGAAACTGTAGTACAGGGACTGTAAGGTCAGTGTATGCTCATAACCAAGTATACTAAAATATGATGGCCATGTCCATATGGTAGTAAAATGATTTATGGGTGTGTGTAGTGCCATAGAAACTATGTAGAAAGGCTCATAGGGAGCATAGCCCCAGACGGTGCCTATGATTACCGAAAGAACCAAAAAGCCTGCTAGATACAATTTTCTCCATCCGTTCTTCAGAGTAACATAACTGCCGAGAAACCCAAAAGTTATGATTGCACCGATCCACCATATAGAAAATGTGGCAACCATTACTATAATTACTGATAGAACTATTTTTACTGCTGCATTAACTCTGTAATAGAATGTGTGGTAGTTTTCATACGAAGTAATCTCTTTGAACCCTGAAATACCAATGGCACCCAGAATAAGATAGAATGGTATGCTTATTCCAAATATGAACAATAGCCAGCTGATCACCGAATCCAAAATACTATACATCTAATTTTTCACCTCTTCTTCATATCTCAAAATAAAATCCGACGGGGCAATGACCCCATACTTATGTGAGAGCTTAAATATTTCCTCAGGTACGCCTTCGTGGATTATACTTCCGTTGCTCATTATTCCTATATAATCAGAGTATCTATATGCAAATCTTGAATCGTGTGTAACGATGATGAATGAGTATCCCATGTCACATAATTTCCTGATCTCTTCCCCCAGAACCTTCTTATTCATGAAATCCTGTCCAGATGTTGGTTCATCCATAAGCATTATATGAGCAGATGATGCAAGGGCTGCAGACATACAGACCCTTCTCCTCTGCCCGGTACTGAGCATCAATGGATCTGCGTCCCTCTTGTCATCCAGGAAGAACATATGGATTAGTGCATCTCCCATCGTCTCGAAATCCTTTACTTTCCTGTGTTTTGCCGAATAATATACTTCATCCTGAACAGTCTTGCTTACCAGCATGAGATCAAAACTTTGAGGTAAATATGCAAGCCCCCTTCCTCTTATTACATAGTCTGATTTCGTTAGATCCATATTTTCCATAACAAGTTCACTGGAAACCTGGAAGTTTTTTCTGTTAAGGAAGTCCATTAAACCCTTTACCAGTGTAGTTTTACCGGCTCCATTTTTACCCATTATGCAGTACACCTGTCCTTTCTTCAAGCTGATCGTTGAATTCACTATCTCTTTCTGTTCTACACCCTTAACAGAAACTTCAACATGGGCTTTCAATATAATTTCTCCATCATTTTTTCTCTTCCTGTGAGATAGTTCCATTCCCGTTTCTCTTATTTTTTCCCTGACTATATTTGGGTCAACAGAATCTATTCCAAGTTTTTTTGCATAGATATATTCCTCTGGTATCTCTATACCTGCTGTAAGAAGAACGTCTGCACTCCTCATCAGATGCTCCTTCGACACATTCAATATTATCCTGCCGTTGTCTATAACCACGATTCTATCAACAAATGGCAGAGCCCTTTCGACCTTGTGTTCCACTATAATTTGTGTCATATTTTTCTTGTTTTCCCTAAGAAACTCGAAGATCTGCTCTGTTCCTTCTGGATCAATGTTTGAAGTTGGCTCATCAAGGATCAGGATTGATGGTTCCATTGCTATAACTGAAGCCAGTGCCACTCTCTGCAGTTCTCCGCCGGATAACTTTGATGTTTCTCGATCAAGGAACTTCTCCAGATCTACAACCCTTACGGCTTTATCCACTCTTCTTTGAATTTCTTCTCTGGGGAGTTTAAGATTTTCAGGACCGAATGCGATTTCATCGACAATACCATAATTCATAACCTGTCTCTCGGGATCCTGAAAAAGTGTCCCAACTACCTTTGCTATTTCAGGAAGCTTCATATCGCTTACATCTTTTCCATATAGGCATACGGTTCCAGAAATTTCACCGTTGATGACATTCGGGATTATACCATTTATGCAATTTACGAGAGTGCTTTTACCTGAACCAGACTTCCCAGTTAGAAGAATGCTTTCTCCTTCATTAATGTAAAAATTATCAATTGACAAGGCAGGCTCCTCTTCACCCTGATAATAAAATTTTAGGTTTCTTATTTCTATGGCTTTCATTGCCCCAGAACCCTTGCCACCCTCAATGCGATTAAGCCAGCTATTCCCCCGAAGATCACATTTCCTGGTATGGATTCAGCAAAGCCGATGAGTATTGCCTGCCAGTTCACTATTGAACCATATAAAAATGGCCCAAAGAACCCGTTGTAAAAGAATGATCCGGGGAACGCCCATGTAAAGCCTATAATTCCACCGGTTATGGCCGCAAATAGTCTCTGTCTCGACATACTCTGAGCTTTTATACCTTCTTTTGCTTTCTTTGAGAAGTTGCCGAAAAGATTTCCTTTTTTTATTGTTATAGCAAGATCGATAAAAAGCCCATACGTTAAAGATTCATAGACTACAAACATCGGCTCTCCACTAAAACCATAATGGAAGATGTCTCCAAGTATATCAAAGATCGCCATACTCATCATACCAACACCTGGTTTCTTCACCAAACCAGCTATAATGAATATGATGATTATTCGTCCAAAAAATCCAAAACCGATGAATGCCGTTAGTCCTGGTGGAACTATTTTATCCATTAACGGCCCGATGAAGAACTCCCAAACAACTGTGAACGCTGCGCCTATACCAATATATACAAAATCAACAGTCTTGAATCCATTCAAACCGTCGGTTTTATGACTGTAATACAAAACAAAACCCAATGCAATTACAAAATATGCAAGTACTATTTCCCAGGGAATCATCCCAGCAATGTTCAAATTGCCCTGTATTCCATTTAAACTCATATTTTTTCAATTTTTCATGTTCTTAATCTAGTTAATCATTTTCTCCATACTATAGATATAAATATATACGTTAAAATGAAATTGTTGTTTCTATAATATGGAATATAGAATAAGTAGAAAAATTCTAAACCAGGTTAATTATAACTAAGATAAAGGAAAAAGGTAGATAGATGGTTTTATTTTGTTTCGATAAGGGGATCTGTCATGAGTGAACTTAAGACGGTATTAGTTGATTTTGATAACACGATTTATGATGATTTAGGTGCCATGAGA
>JAJZYV010000190.1 GCA_021797955.1 Thermoplasmata archaeon | reverse complement strand
AGGCTTTGCAGAGGCTTAAGTTGACCTTTTCAGGCTGTCGTCTCCGCGTATAGACATCTGGTAACAGAGAGAGGCTTTTGTTTGAATTACGCCATATGATTTCAACATGAAAATTAGAAATTATATGGAGACGGATCAATTAAATAGATTGAAATTATACTAAACTTGTGAAAATGAATGATAGGGATACCATTGTGAAGCTTATTAAAAGGATGAAGTTAGCAATGATGGGTTCCATAGTATTTTTCATCATGGATTTGATAATCTTCGTATATTCACTCTTCACCACGGTCACCACGAGTGAGAGTTTTGGATTTGGCAACAGCATTAAGAGTACCGTTCCTTTGCTCTTTTCAAATCAAACAATTTATTTAAGAACTTTCATCATATTGCTCTATGTGAGTGGTGGATTCTTTATATATACGAGGTATTGCTTGGGAAAAGCTGTTCGAATTTATCTCAGAAAAACCACAGTTCGGGATATCTCCATTAATGAGTTTAAAAATGCAAAAAAAGCAATCTTTCAAGGTATGAAAACCGGTTTTCCAGATGATATCTAAAAAATAACAGAAAGGTAATTTTCCATAGAAGCATCAACAGGTAAACACAAGTAGGACTATATAAACAGCAGTGGAAAATTCAGCATATTATACAGGTACATCATGAGTAACGTCAATGGGATAACTATGACGGCAAGCATTAAAAAAATTGATAAATAATAAATTTTCATTGAATTTTTGATGTCCTTCAGTTGAGGTTGAAATCCCTCCTCATTGAGAATATACTCATTGTGATGTTCCAGACGAATGTTAAGGGTTGATGCCATGGAAGCAGTGACGAGTCCAACGGCACGATCGGGAGACATCCTGGAAATCTGAAGTATGGATGATTTTCCAACATTCAAATTCAACAGAAATGTGGAAGCTACAAGCATCCCGGCTGCAATACCAGAGGCAGCCCAGTTAAGGAAAGCATATGCATATGAGGAAAACTTCCCAATTTGAATCATTTTGAATGATTCTCCAGAATTTGCCTCCTTTGATGAACATATGATCCTATAGATTGCAGCCCCAACAATTCCAAAAAATATGAAATATAGAAATGGACCGACTATTCCGTCCATATATTCTCTGGCAATAGTTTCAATTATTCTGGAATTTATCGTTTCTGCATTACTCTCATCTACACTTGTTCCGGTGATTAATGATAGAGCGACATCAGCACTTGCATAATCTTTATTCTCAATGTATTTAATAACAGGCTTCAACTTGGCACCAACTGAGGTAATCCTGAAGGTAGAAGTAAGAATAACTGCATAGATAAATACAAGGAGTGTGTCTCTGTAAATTCCATAATTAATGAAATCCAATAGAATGATTATCGGAGTAATTATGATTATGGAGGTTGCCAGCACGATTAAGAAACCTGTTCCGATCTTTCCCTTCTTTCCAACAAATTTATGAAGAAACCATGATGAAATCTTCTGAGAAGTATCGCGAATGTTAATGAAAGCTCTTGGCTCACCGAAAAGAATATCAATGGCAATTGCCAGAAGAAATCCTTCCGCAGGAATCATAAGGTAGGAGTAAATCATTGTTCAATGCTATAGAATAAAGATACTTTTATTGTTTTCTCTATTTGATTATTTATTTTTCATATTATTCTTATGCATTTTATGTTCTATGTGTTTCTTATTACATAATTATGAAAAGACACATTTATAAGCATTAACCAAGCGGGCTCGCCGGGATTTGAACCCGGGTCCTCGGCTTCGAAGGCCAACAGGATATCCTAACTACCCCACAAGCCCGCAACCCTATCATCAAAAGCATAATTAAATTGTTCTTAACTTTCTAATTGGGAGTTTACATATTTATTATCAATAAAAAACCTATTATAAACTCACCATACAATATTACAAACTTGGCTCCATATTTATTGAATTATCTCCCTGTTTTGTATTATTACGTTTAAAAATCATTATTGGGACCCGACTATCTCAATAATCTGTTTGGGCCCAAGATCATGTTTATACCCCAGTGCTATGATATCTCCGGGATAAATTTCTGTTTCCTTTCCGTGTATGATCATATTAAATGTTCTTCCCCCATCCACGGAGACTGCGGTACCATTCTTACTTCCTAAATCCTCTGCGTATATTTTGCCAGAAGCATCTTTCCTCAACTTGACATGGTGTCTGGAAACATATGGGTTATCTATGGAAATGTCCAGATCCTTCTGATCTCCGCAAGTTGCATTTGTGCACTCATGTTTCCTTCCTATGGTTATAATATTATTGATTTCGTAAAGATTTCCATCGATCTTAATGAAAATCTTATCTATATCATAATTAGAGGATGATTCATTAGCCGTTTCTGCATCTTTAAGTATAGCCTCCAGAGCATTTTCTATTTCATTCACCGTTGAAATACGTTCTTCCGGTTCCATCTGTATGCACTGAGATATAAGTGCCCTTGCCTTTGAATTCAATATTTTCCTTGAAAGATATTGAGAAATCTTATCTGGATTTTCCTCTGGAATATTTCCTGTGAGGATAAATAAATAGACCATACCCATGGAATAAATATCTGATTTTTTGGAGCTCTCTCCTGAATTAAACTGTTCAGGCGCAGAGAATATTTTGGTACCAATCTTGCTTCCCTTAATCCTAATTACTTCATCTTTGGATTGCAGAGTCTCTGCGGAACTGAAATCTATAATTACAGGTGTGTTACCATCCATCATTATATTCTTCGGGTTAAGATCTCTGTGAATTATGTTGAAATCATGAAGATACTTCATACCATTACATATCTCCAGCATAATTCTTGTTCCTTCTTTGATGTTCATCGGTTTTCCGCTGCACATTTCAAAAAGGTTTGTGCCGTTTATCTTTTCCATTACATAATAATAAACCTCATCGTCCTGACTCTCATCCATAAAGGAAACAATGTTCCTGTTGACAACCCTCTTAAGAATGGCTGCTTCCTTACGCAGCATTTTTTTTGCAAGACCTTCTGACTGCTTTGTATTTTCAATAGCCTGTTTAATCACAACCTTCTGACCTGACTTTGTTGTTGCTTCATAGATTATTCCCATCCCGCCCTGGGTCATAATATCGTTGACAAGATAGCTGTCCTTAAAACCGCTTAAAAAAAATCTTGAGCTACCTCTGAGGTTTTTATCATTGTTCAATTATACCGTGCACCTTTTGCTTTCTTAAAAGGTGGTTTATATTTAAGTATTTCTCAATGTAATTGTATAAGGATCAATTTTCCTTATTTCTTACCATGATTTAGAATGGGAAAAGCATTCCATGATTTGCTTCCTGAATTCTGCTATTTTATTCGCATTCACTTCTGCACCAGAATCCATCTTTTCTTCAATGGAAGAGATGAGTAGCTGTAACACTAACCTGTTTAGGGAAGGCATCTTTGAAGTTTCCTTTCCATTTACAAAATCCTTTAACTCCTTTAACCCATTTTTATCATTTGATAAATATGCCTTTAGCGCCCTATGGACATAGTTTGGATACTGAATCTGGTTATCTAAATTTTTAATTTTTTCGAATTCCTGTGCAAGAGTCTCCTTATCACCTTTTAAGAAATATACAAGTGAAGGTAAAATGGAAGTGTGGGTTTTGTAACCATTATCTCCAATCTGTATTGCAATTTCGACAGCATCGTAGGCGGATTTGATTGCAAGATCAAATTGTCCGTAATACATGTACCTCAATGTGATGAATATATAGACAACTGGTATGAAATCCTCTTCAAGTTCAAATTTCTTTGATATTGATTCATCTGCTTCCTCCAGTCTCTTTCCTTCCATAAGTTCTTCCATTAAAAGACTGAAAAATTTGTTTATTCTGACCCTCTGCTTATCCTCTATTTCCTCAGCTTTACCTGCAGAAATATTAAATTCATCTCTTGCTTTTTCAAATTTACAATTCTGAATGAAATGAAGACCATAAAATCTGTGGAATGATGATGACAGGCTTTCGTCCGATATGAGAGAAACAAGCTTCTCAGCAGTTGGGATATAATTTTCAGATTCTGCACTTTCCCCAATAATGTCCAGTTGCTCAACCAGATTAAATTCTGCGTAGGCCCTTCCTCTTAAATCTGACGTAATATACGAGATATCTATAATTTCCTTGAAATTCTTGATTGATTCGTCATAATGGCCGAGCATTCCATTCGTTATTGAGAGATTGTTCATGTTTTTCAGTCTTGAAAACCAATTTTTCTTCCTGGTATTTATTTCTAGAGCTCGCTTGAAATAAGATCCTGCCTCCTCTATATTGAAAGTATTAATTTTAATTATACCTTTAATATTGTACGCCTCAGACAGGGTATTCTCATATTTTCCATCTGTTGCTATTTTGATTGCCAAATCAACGAGTTCTTCTGCTTTTTTATAATCATTCTTTCTTATGTAAATGGTTGCCTGTGCAACTAATACTTTTGCCTCTTCCTTTTTGGTTAACTTATCACTGGAAATTATATTGGATAGAATGATATCTGAATTTTTGTAATCTCCCCTGCTGTTATAGATCGATGATGAAAGCAGATATGGTTCTATTAGACCGATTGACTGGAAATCCTCACTTTTGAAAATTGCAAGGGCCTCATCATACTTAGACAAGAGATACAGTGCTTTACCCTGATAAAACAAGACATGGATTAATAGGTTCTTGTCAGAAATATGCGGTTTTATTTTGGTCATGGCATCATAAACTTCCTGA
>JAJZYV010000189.1 GCA_021797955.1 Thermoplasmata archaeon | reverse complement strand
GTATATTTCCTTGTTCTAGGTTGAATGACGACCACTTCAATCTGTTTTGTTTTCAACATAAGATTAGAATGTTCCATTATATTTTTTGGAATAAACAATTTAGTTCTCCACTTGAACACTTTACAACTTGACCGCTTGGAACCCTGCCACCTGATGCAAAAATAATTACGCTGAGAATTAGGATTGCCATTCCAGATTTTAACTGATCTTGTGAAAAAATATGCTCTGAAAACATGTTAACTTCTAAAATTTTCTTCCTCCTAAAACTGCCACATTGATTTGTTCTCCTTTTCTATTGAAAAACTTATAGTCTGATGGCCTGTAAGGATAACCCACGATCATGTGGATAGGTCCTGTGTTGGAAAACATATTAAGGTCTGCATCCGAGGGCCTTATGACACCTGAGGGGTGCGAATGTACAGATCCAATGATTGTAAAGTCTATGGGCTTGTTCCACATCCACATTATTGTGTGATGATCACCCTGAACTGTTCCAGGCAACATTGCTATTTCGTAAATTACTTCATGTTCTGCCTTCAGCATTGCTCCAAATTCCATGGGGTATGAGTCCTTGGATGCCTCCATTATCATAGAGATTAATCTAGATCTAATTGACCACATCTTTAAGCAGTTTCTCCCTTAATTTTGAGTAGAAATCTCTCCTTAGTGTAATAAACTTGAAGGATTTTGATGCCCTCGTAATTGTTAACCTGTCTGAAGAATTGAAATTTATTTCTCTCTGCCCGTCCAGAATTATTATGCAATCATGTTCATTTCCAGAAACAGATATTTCCAAAAGGGAGGAGGACGGCACTACCATTGGGCGAATTCTCAATGTAACTGGTGCAAGGTATGATATAACCATTGCCTGTGTAGCGGGCATGACTATTGGTCCTCCGGCACTTAGGGAGTAAGAAGTCGATCCTACCGGTGTAGCAACTATAATCCCATCTGCCTTAGTTCTTTCCACAAAATTGTTATCGAGATAGAGTTTGAAATTTCTGATTTTCGATACCCGGTTACTGTGAATTACCACTTCGTTCATGGCATAGCCTACTGGTTCACCGTTAAGCATAATCTCCAGTTTCATGAATTCCATGTATCTGTGTTCTCCCCTGACGATCCTGTAAACTGTCTCTTCAACTTTTCCTATTTCCACTTCACTCAGAAACCCAAGTGACCCCATGTTGATGCCAAGAATTGCACCCTTTGCCTTTTGTGCTGCCAGTAGCACAGTTCCGTCACCACCAATAGTGAAAATAATATCTGCCTCAATTTCATCCATCGGCCTGTACTCCTTCCCCTTTATGAAATCTGACAGCCCAGTTTCATAAACACGTTCCCATTCAGACGGGATTATGTAATCAATTCTTTCAACAATCTTTGCGCATCTGGAACAATCCTTTCGGATTATATATGCTATCTTCATCCTTTCATTATCTCCTGGATTTTATTACCATATGAGGAGGATAGGGCGATCATATTCACTCTTTCCCTGACATCCTTGCCCATATTCAATTCATGATAAGAACCGTCAAGTATAAATCCCCCAGTTTCCTTTATAAGTAGATACCCAGCCGCCACATCCACGTTTCTCAACTGTTTTTCTATTCCAAGGTAAGCCACGTTATCTAACGATCCATTAGCCAGTAAGGCCATTTCCAGAGAAGCGCAGCCTAAAATTCTCTTTCTTGTAATTCCTTCCCTCAAAAAGTTGTGGACTATTTCATCACTAAGTGAGTAGACTACGGATGCTCCGCTTCTCTTATCTGATGTTTCCAATTTAACTCCGTTTCTGTAAGCCCCCTCATCCTTCGCTGCCCAGAAATAATTCCCAGTGGCAAGGTTGATTACCAATGCCTCTTCCATATCACTGAACTCTTCAGTCATTATAGCAAGGGACATGGAATAGAATGGAATTTGGTTTTCTGCATTATAGGTGCCGTCAAGAGGATCCATGACTATGCTTTTTCTGTATCCCCTGTCAACGAACCCTATTTCCTCGCTGACTATGTTAAATGGCAGATCCAGTTCCTCAATTCTTGCAATAAGGGCATCCTCTGCCAATTTGTCTAGTCTCGAGGTTTCAGTGCCATCAGCTCCCATGCCCATATATCCTACTCTTTCCTCTTTTCTCTCCATATTTGAGAAAATCTCCTTTACTTCCACCCCTGTCTCAATAAAATTTTTGAGGAAATGCATAGTTTGTTATTGAATGAGACTATATAATTAATCTGGAGTGATCAGACTTTCGTGTAGAATAATCAATCTTTCCGGTAGTCTCTGCAAAGCCACTTCCAAAGTTTTCGACGCTGAAAGGGACCCGTCTGTTTCAAATTTAAAAACAAATCTGTCGGTGAATTCTTTGACCTCAATTTGAGATAACTCGTTCACCTTAGATTGTCGTATGCATGTGTTTATAAAACTCATTAACTCTTTTTGCTGAAAGTCATCTGTTATTGTGATTTTTGATTGGGATTCGGAAATGATCGATTGCTTGAATTTTTGTTTGATTTCTTCCCATCCCTTGTAGTCCTGCTTGTTAATTGTGAATTCCCTATGGTATTTGTAAGAGACACCTGAGGTGACCTGCCATTTCGCATGCTCCCTCGCAGTTCCCATTGTTGCTTCCGCAGTTACTAACAAAGCCTGTTTTGGGCCAAGTTTTACGATAGGAATATACAGATCAGTTGGTTTTAAGTCAGTGTTTCCGGTAAATGCAACCAGATCTCCGCTGTAAACCTCTCCCGGTCCAGTCTTATCAATGCTGTAGGATACCGTGCATAAAGAGCACCCTCTTCCGCCACAAGAACATTCATCCCTGAAATTCATTTTAGGATCAGTTAGGATTGGTATCATTCCAAGTCTTTGGGCTACCATTTCATCAAATAGCGGAAGGGAAGAGTCAAAAACATTTCCTAAGGAATCCCTTATCTGACCATGCCTGAATACAACCTTGTCGATTGCCATTTTAGGTATATCATTGATCAGCGTCCTTCTCAATGAATTGGCCATTCCTTCTGTTATTCCTGCGATCTCAAATCTTATAAAATTGTTGGATTTATTGTAAATAGTTATTTTGGGGTCTTTTGCTGCTGGCATTAAACCCTCCTTCCTCTTTTTCCGCCTTTCTTCTTTGTGCCATCATGGGGCACTGGTGTGACTTCTTCTATTCTGACAATTTTAAATCCGGCTCTTGAAAGCGCCCTTATTGCTGATTGCGCCCCAGGGCCGGGTATTTTTGATCTGTTTCCACCTGGTGCCCTTACTTTGATTATGAGGTCTGTTACCTCCTTTTCTCTTAATTTTTCTGAAACCAAGTCCGCCGCTTTCATTGCAGCATAGGGGCTGGATTCGTCCCTGTCGTTCTTGACGACCATCCCTCCAGTTGCCTTTGCAAGTGTTTCGGCTCCAGTCTGATCTGTTACAAGTATAATTGTGTTGTTTGCCGATGAATATATATGTGCAATTCCAGTTTTGTTCATTGTTTTCCCTCCTTTGGTTTTTCTTCGCCCTCGCTCTTTGCCTCCTCTTCAGGGGACTCTGCTTCTTCTGGTTCTTCCGCGTTTCCCGCGATGACCATTCTAATTGGGTGATGCTCATCCATGAAGGGTGAATGCTCAGAATACTCTATTGACTCTTCTTCATATGCTTCAACCGAAAGCCCGGGTACAGTAACCCTTTTTCCGTTTAACAGTATATGACCGTGAGATATCATCTGTCTTGCCTGTTTGACAGTTTTTGCTAAATTTCTTCTATAAACGATGGTTTGTAATCTTCTTTCCAAAACACTTTCTATATTTAATGAAAGAATATCATCAAGAGATGCGTTGCCGGGGGCTATTTTATATCTGCTCAGCCTTGCTAAAAGCAAGTTTAGCTGCTTAATTGCAAGTGGATCATTTCTTCTTGTCCTGGCCTGAAGATTTCTTGCCTGAGATCGTATATTATCAAGAGTTGATTGACTTCTCCACAATTCTCTCTTATTCTTTAAACCGTACTGATTGATAATTTTCCTCTCGTCGTCAATTCTGCTCTTTTCCCAAGGATGTCTTGGCGTTGAATATAACTTTTTCTGAAACTTTGGATCTCCCAATTTTTATCACTCCTTTTTCCTTTGAACTCCCACCGTTAGTCCTTTCCTGCCATTGCTTCTGGTTCTCTGACCCCTAACCTTATGGTGAGTCTCGTGCCTAATTCCCCTGTATGATCTTATTTTCTTCATGAGGTTGATATTATCCTGAATCTGTATCTGCAAGTCCTGTCCCACAAGATTTGCATTTTTTCCAGTTACTGGATCTAACCTGTTGTTAAGCATCCATCCGGGAAGGCCCTCGAAATCTTCTGATTCGATGTAATCCCGTATCTCCTGAATTTTTTCCTCACTAAGATCTCCGAGTCTCATGGATTCATCGATTTCTAATTTTTTAGTAAGGGTTTCTGCAAGTCTGATTCCTATTCCCTTTAAATCAGACAGGGCTAACACTACGTCTCTTTCACCCTTCAAGTCCATTCCTGCAATTCGAACAATATATTGAAAGTCATCTTTTTCCTTTTGCTCAGGCATCAATTCACCAATCCTTAAATTTAACTTTAAGCGCTATTAATAGCTCAACGTCATCTTTAAAAAATATATATTCTTTTTGTAATTGTTTCACTTAAAAAAAGTGAATTTTCTATAATCTCCATCCGTTTCAAAGATCCCGAGTCTGACTCCGCTATCTATCCAACCATATGAATAGTTCAATGCTGATA
>JAJZYV010000188.1 GCA_021797955.1 Thermoplasmata archaeon | reverse complement strand
CCCAGAAGTGAGAGAAGGAATGAAAGATGTCATCAGATTCTGGTTAGATAAAGGACTTGATGGATTCAGATGCGATGCCGTGCCATACCTGTTTAAAAGGGAAGGAACAAATTGCGAGAATCTCCCGGAAACACATGCTTACTTCAAGGAAATCAGGGCCATGATAGACAGGGAATATCCAGGATGCATACTTCTTGCAGAAGCAAACCAGTGGCCAAATAATGCAAAGGAGTACTTTGGTAACCAGGATGAATTTCATATGAATTTTAATTTTCCCCTTATGCCCAGAATTTTCATCTCACTGAGCAAGGAGGACTCATATCCAATAGAGAATATAATAAAGGAAACTCTCCCAATACCTGAAAAATGTGACTGGGGCGTATTTCTAAGAAATCATGATGAGCTGACTCTTGAAATGGTCACTGATGAAGAAAGAGATCTTATGTTCAGGGAATATGCAAAGGTTCCAAAGATGAGATTAAATCTGGGAATAAGAAGAAGACTCGCTCCACTGGTTGACAATGACCGGTATATTCTTGAACTCCTCCATGCACTCATAATGAGTGTTCCAGGTTCACCTATCTTCTATTATGGTGACGAAATAAACATGGGAGACAACATTTATCTTGGAGATAGAAACGGGGTACGAACACCGATGCAATGGAGCTTTGACAGAAATGCAGGATTTTCCCATGCCGATTCTGAACAGCTTTATTCTCCAGTGATAACGAATCCAAATTATCACTTTGAAAGCAATAATGTTGAATCAATGTCGCGTTTAAGCACTTCCTTCCTCAACTGGTTCAGGAGAATGGTCATAGTGAGGAAACAGAATTCCAAAGTTTTAGGCAGAGGTACGATAAAATTCATAAAGAGTGACCAAAAACAAATATTGGCATTTATCAGGGAATATGAACAAGAAAAGATGCTTTGCGTTTACAATTTCTCACGGAATCCGTCATATGTTGAACTTCATCTGGCTGAATTCAACGGGTGGCACCTCAGGGAGGCCATAAGTTCTGTAAGATTCCCGAATATTGGAGAGTTACCATATTTCTTTACTCTGCCCAGACATTCGTTTTTCTGGCTCATAATGGAGGCTCCAGATGAAAATTATTGACGAAACAATAAATCTTATGGAAAAAGAGAACGGAGATATTGTATCAATGATTTTCGAATCATCAAAAGATAAAAGATGGTATCCATTCAAGGATCAGAGGGATCTGGAAATGACAATTATGGATTCCATTCCAGAAAAGATCAGAAATGAATCTCCTTTCATCATGCTTTTAAGACCTAATAAAAATCCAGAATCGCTTCTTTCCTTTGCTCCATTATTAAAGTGGGAGAACGGCACTTCTGAAACAAATAAGATAGAAAGCAGGGATTCAATAGAATCTGGGGAGATTAGATTATTGATAAATCGCCTACTGGAAAAGGGCTTAGAACATGGAAGAAATGGAAAGATAACATTTGAAGGTGATTCAATTAACGAGTTCCGGGAGCATTTATTGCAGAATATGGATTATAAAGCTTTGAATATCCAGCAAAGTAACAGTTCTTTTATCTTGGGTGGAAGATTCATATGCAAGTTTGTGAGAAAGGTTCATGCAGGAGAAAACCCCGACGTTGAAATTCCACAGAAGCTCTATGCTGAAACGGCATTCAGAAACACTCCAAAACCAATAGGCCAATTAGTTTATCGTGAAAAGCAGGTTTATTCTCTAATGTCTATCCACACTTTTATTGAAAATAATGGTGATTACTGGGATTATTTTACCAGAATGGCAGAAAGTCTATTTTTACAAAGTGAACATGAAGAAACAAGGGAAAACATTTTTAAATCGCTGACAGGAAGTATTGAAGAAATAGCAAAGGCTGTTGGTGAAATGCACATAGGACTATCAACGTTAAAAGGTAAGGATTTTGCCTCTGAACCGGTAAATGATAGCTATATATCAAAACTAAAATCGGGATTCCTGCAATTGTGCCAGAATCTTTCCAGTACAAAGACCCATATAAAAATTAAAGGTGAAATCATAAACACAAATGAGTTAGGCAGGAGCCTAGAATCTCTCATTCATAAAATTAACTTTAGATTCTTTCAGGGTACCAGAATTACAAGAGTTCACGGGGATCTGCATTTGGGTCAAATATTGAGAACTGACAACGGCCCGGTAATTATAGATTTCGAAGGCGAGCCAATGCGCACTCCAAGGGAAAGAACCATGAAGCAGAGCCCTCTTAAGGACGTATCTGGAATAGTGAGATCCATAGATTATGCACTGAATTTTAACGTGGAACGTGACGATTACAATCTTGTAATGGGACAGAATTACTCTCTGAAATTGAAAACTAAATTTCTGGAGGAGTATTGGAAGATCACTTCCGGAATAGGAATTTTACCTGACACATTCCAGGCTTTTTTAGGTATTTCTGAATTCTTTGAATTGGATAAGGCCATATACGAGCTTAACTATGAAATTTCTAATAGACCAGAATGGGCAGACATACCTGCAGCTGCTATCCTGAAAATTATGCAGAGACTTGATTGAAAAGATCATTTGAAATAATGAGGTATCAATAGGGATAAAATAAATGTCGAAAACGCAACTAGTCAGAGGAGAGCCATATCCTCTCGGTGCAACCTTAAAAGAGGATGGTGTGAACTTTGCCATATATTCAGAATACGCAGAGGCTGTTGAAATTGAGCTCTATAATGCCAATGATAACTATACCAAAGAGACGGTGGAATTAAAAGAACGTGATGGATATGTTTGGCACAGGTTTGTCCCTGGAATAAGAAAAGGACAGCTTTATGGAATAAGGGCAGAAGGAAAATACGATCCATCAAAGGGGCTAAGATTTAACAGGAATAAGCTCCTTATCGATCCCTATGCAAAGGCTCTGTCAGGTAAGATAAACTGGGATAAGAGCATATTTTCATATGATCAGGAATCCCCTCATAAAGATTTGGCAATAAACAATGATGACAGCGGTCCTTTTGTTCCAAAAGGAATTGTATTAGACACTCAATACGACTGGAAAGATGTGAAGAAACCTAAACATTCATGGGCCAGAACAGTAATTTATGAAACTCATGTTAAGGGAATCTCAATCTTACGGGAAGAAATACCGGAAAAGATACGCGGTTCATACTCTGCACTGGCTTCTGAAAGCATGATTCAATATTTCAAAGATCTGGGGGTCACTTCACTGGAACTGATGCCAATTCATCATCATGTTGATGATATGTTCCTTGTTAATGCAGGATTATCTAACTATTGGGGCTATAACACCATAGCCTATTTCGCACCTGATATCAGGTATTCCAGTGGACCACCAGGAACCCAGGTAAATGAATTTAAGAATATGGTGAGAAAACTCCATGAAAATGAAATTGAAGTTATTCTAGATGTAGTGTATAATCATACTGCAGAAGGTAATCATTTGGGACCCACGTTAAGCTTCAGGGGCATTGATAATATAACATATTATAAACTGCAATCTGAAAATAAGCGTTTATATGAGGATTTCACGGGCACAGGTAACAGTCTTGATTCGAGACAGCCAGCAGTTCTGCAGCTCATAATGGACAGTCTTAGATATTGGGCCACAGATATGCAGGTTGATGGTTTCAGGTTTGATCTTGCATCAACGCTTGCGCGGGAACTCTATAATGTAAATATGCTTTCTCCATTTCTCGCAACTATTCATCAGGATCCAATAATATCAAACCTTAAGCTCATTGCAGAACCATGGGATGTTGGTCCAGGTGGATATCAGGTAGGAAATTTTCCTCCAAAGTGGGCTGAATGGAATGGGAAATATCGTGATCAAATGAGAAGATTCTGGCGTGGAGACGAGGGGATGCTGGGTCATTTTGCCACTAGACTTTCTGGATCTCCAGATCTTTATCAGGATAAAGGTAGACTTCCCAAGGCAAGTATCAATTTTATAACAGCTCATGATGGATTTACCCTCCTTGATCTGGTGTCGTATAAAAGTAAACACAATGAAGACAATCCAAGTGGATTTGAAGGTGGAAGCGACGAGAACTACAGCATGAATTTTGGAGTTGAAGGAAATACGGATGATGAGAAAATAAATGGGCATAGATTCAGAATGATGAAGAATTTTATTCTGACTCTTATGGTTTCTCAAGGGGTGCCAATGATCCTGGGAGGAGATGAAATAGCCAGAACTCAGAACGGAAATAATAATTCATTCTGTCATGATAACAGAATTAACTGGTTTAACTGGAATTTAAATAGGGAAAAACAAGAACTTTTAAAATTCACCAGACACATGATAATGCTAAGAAAATCAAATCCTGTGCTAAGAAGGAGAAATTTCTTCATGGAATCCCTCCCTAATATGGATCTTAAGGAGATAATATGGATGGACAGTCCAGGAAATAGGATGACCCCGGAAAAATGGAATATTCATGAAAATAAATCCCTTATGGTCTGGATTTCAGGCCATTATACAAGTGAAATAGCATATTCAGGAGAATTTCTTACTGGAGGCGATCTTCTTTTATTATTTAATTCAGGGAGCAACCCGGTAAATTTCATTTTACCAGATGATGGCACAAAATGGGAATTATATGCCGATACAAACCTACCAACTATAGATGGTCTTCCAATTCCAATAGAGGGTAGAAATTACCTTCTAAACAGGGGGGCATCGGCAGTAATTAGGGAGAGAACTTAGTTTCGCGCAAAGGAACCAAAAGATCATAAATTCCATCATCACATGAAAAA
>JAJZYV010000187.1 GCA_021797955.1 Thermoplasmata archaeon | reverse complement strand
GAACAGATCACCATCTTTCATTGTTGATTCCTTTGTAACTTTATACCAAGTCATATGGATTTATTTCAATATTGTATAAATTCATATTGGATTTTATATCATCTTGTCCAGTACATTGGAAAAAGGTAAGTTTAACGGTGGAAGAGTCAAATTAAAATGAAATTCAGATCAGAAATCACACATAGAGGCAATTCTATAAATCTTTTCATCTCATAACATACTATGGATGCAGGAGAGAAAAGAAACATTCTGGAGGCTGGAAAACTCGGGAAAAAGGCTCTTGAGTTAGCTTCAACACTCATAGAACCCGGTACTTTATTTTTGGAAGTAGCCGAAAAGGTTGAAAATTTCATCAGAGAAAGTGGAGGTGTCCCGTCATTTCCTCTCAATCTGTCCATTAACAATGAAGCAGCCCACTTCACCCCTGCTCCAAATGATAAAAAAGTATTCAAAACGGGAGATCTTGTAAAAGTTGACATAGGTGCATCAGTCGGTGGATATCTTTCAGACAATGCTACAACAGTTGAAGTGGGGGAAAACGGTCAATACAGTGATCTTATAGAATGTCCCAGAAAGGCGCTGGATAAGGCGCTGAGTGTATTAAGACCTAACATTGAGATTAACAGAATTGGACAGGCAATAGAGGAAGTTATTCACGCATACGGGTTCAAGCCAGTGAAAAATCTAGGGGGTCATGGAATTAAAAAAAATGACCTGCATTCAACCATTTTTGTGCCAAACTATGATGACGGTAATAGAAGAAGGATAGAGGATGGCCAACTCATAGCAATAGAGCCATTCGCATCAACAGGTATTGGAATGATACATAATGGAATGGGTGGAAATATCTACATTTTTAGCGGCACAAAACCCAAGCCAAACGACCCGGTAATTAAAAATTTTAATACCTTACCATTTGCAGAAAGGTGGCTTGCTAAGATTGAGCCAGATTACAAGGAATATTTAAAGAAAAATATGTTTATGAAACAGATAAGCCATTTTGCTGTCCTAAAAGAGCATAAAGGAGCTATGATATCTCAGGCAGAACATACAGTTCTGTTTGATGGAGATCAGGTCATAACCACAACTCTTTAAAATTACAAAACTTTTTCCAGGATTTTCAGAGCATTGTCCAGTACTATATTCTTTGGTAATGATGCGTCTATCTCATGTCCTGGGTCAAAAAATATTTTTCTTTTTATTGCCTCGTGATACATCCTATTTACATCTTCCAGATACCCTCCATTCTCAAAGGTTGTTAATTTTCTTTCCAGTTCATTGACTTTTCTGCTCAGTGGATCATTCAGGGAAAGGAACAAAGTCATGTCGGGCCTTAAGTGACATATGGAAAGTGTTGTTTCCATCCATTTTATGAATTCTTCAGGATCGCTGAAATGGTTTTTAAAATATACGCCCTGATAGGCCAGGGTAGAAAGGGAATATCTATCGCAAATTACAATTCTATCCTCTCCCAGCATCTCTAAAATTTTTTCATTGTGATTGTTTCTGTCTCTCAAGAACATTCCGAGTAAAATGAAGTATTGTTTTCTATCAATCTGCTTCAGTATATTCAGTCCCTGATCCATGAAGTCAGTAGGTTCGTGTGTCAAATATGTTTTAAACCCCCTGTTTTCAAGAACAGAGTTAAGCGAATTTGATAGAGTTGATTTTCCGGATCTGTCAGGGCCTTCAATAACTATAAACTTCCCAGCCATTCCATTGTCAATTACATTTCATATATTAAAGCATTAGAGAATTAAAAAAATAAACAATTGAATGAAAAAGGAACGGTCCGTCACTTTCAACGGATCGATTTCAGGTGAAGATAAAAAGGTCTTTCTCAAGAATTATCGGTGCTTGCCTGAACAGTGTTATCATTTTTTATATCACCTTTTCTTCCCCTTTTCATCAGCCCTTCCTTCTCTATGTAGTAGAGGAAAAATCCGGTCAGAATGGTAATAGTTCCAATGTAAAACGCCTCAATACCCAATGCATACATAACAACTGCAGATAGGACAATTGACAAAATTTGGACATACGGGTAAAAAGGAGAATTGAATTTTCCATCCACCTTTCTTTTCCTGAGAATAACAACAGAAAGACCAGTTAGAGAATAGGAAAAGATAACTCCAAAGTTCGAGGCAAGGGCAATTGCCTGCAAATTTCCAATAAACAGGGATGCGATGGCAAGACCTGCAACAATTACTGTCGCTCTCTTAGGGGAATCTTTCGCCCTACCCTGTATAAACGATGGGAGCAATTTATCCTCACTAATCTGAAGAAGTGTTCTTGAACCAGCAACAATCAGGGAAATAGTAACTGTAAATGTTGCTATTATTGCAACAATATTTATGAGATACTCAATAACTACAGGAGCATGTGCATATATCAGTGCCTCAAACAGTGGATTTCCGGAAATTCCGTACTTCCTGTATGGCATCAGAGCAAGCATTCCAAATATGATTATAATATAGAGAGTCGTGCTTATCAGCATTGCCATCAGTATGGCAAATGGCAGATTCTTCTCAGGGTTTTCTGTCTCAGGGCCAAGTGTCGCTATAGTGTTGAATCCGGAATAGGCAAAAAATGCCAGTGAAGCTGCTTCAATTATGCTGTAGGGTCTGTTGGAAATAACTGGAGTAAATCTCGGCATTTCCCACTTCCCAAACATCAGTGATGTTAAAATAAACACTACAAGACCTGCTATTGTGATGAAAACAAGGACATGCTCAATCTTGGCAACAGTGTCAATACCCCTGTAGTCTATCGCAGCAGCAACGGCAATTACAATTGCCGCCATGATTACGTCATAATCATAGGGCAAACTTACAAATGACAGCAGATATGAGCCGAAACCAATTGCGACTGCAGAAGCGGCTATAGCATAGGATATGGCCCTAAGCCATCCCACCACGAATCCAGCCTGATCTCCTAAGGTCTTTCTCGTAAAGGAATATAAACCACCGTGAGAAATGATCTTGGAGGATAATTCTGCGCTGTTCAAAGCAATTGTCAGTGCTAGAATAGCAGTAATGACAAATGCGACAATTGCCCCCGGACCTGCATCTGCAATAGCTGACCCCGCAAGCACAAATATACCTGCACCAATTATATTTCCTAGACCTATAAAAGTTGCCTGCCATTTGGTTAACATAGTCAGTCCATAATTCCATAGGTTTAAACTCTTTCCAGGGGAAGTCCTTTTTTTCACAACAGTTTTTATAATACGATTTCGATTACGAAATCCGAGGATCAGATTAATAGATGATAACTTTTGAATCAGTTTCAAAAATATACAGTTCTAAAAGTCCTCCAGCCGTTAATAACTTGGATATAGAGATGAAAAATGGAGAAATCTTGGGGATGGTTGGATTAAACGGTGCGGGAAAAACAACCACAATCAGAATGAGTTCCGGAATCATTCTTCCAACTTCTGGGCGTGTGTTGGTTGATAACTTTGACATTGTTAAGGATAAGGTGAAGGCCGCAAGGAATGTGGGATGGATACCTGAACTTCCAAATTTTGAGCCTAATGCAACTCCAGTTCAGCTAATGAATTACTATGCTGGATTTTACAATCTCAAGGGAGAAGATGCAAAGAAGCGGATCTACGATCTTCTGGAAGAGGTTGGACTGAAGGAACATCTTAAGAAAAAACTTAAAAACTATTCTCAGGGTATGAAAAAAAGATTTTCAATTGCAGAGTCAATTCTCGGAGATCCAAATAACATACTGTTTGATGAGACTCTAAATGGTCTTGATCCCGAAGGAGTATTGTTTGTAAGAAACCTAATGCTAAGGCTAAAGAAAGAGGGAAAGTCCATATTGCTCTCATCGCACATACTGAGCGAAATTGAGGATGTTGCAGATAGAATAGTGATTATCGATCACGGGAACATCATAAAAATCATCAAAAGAAACGAGCTGAAAAGCTTGGGCAAAACTGTGATACATATGTCCATAAACAATATGGACGAAAATTTCAAGAGTATGATTAGCAAATACGGCGAGGTAGAGATAAATGACGGGGAAGTGGTATTGAGAGACCTGACCGTTCCAGATAAAGAAATAGAGAAAATTTCAAAGGATATCACCGGCAGTGGGTATGGCTTATATCGTTTTAATCCGCTGGGGGAAAGTCTGGAAGAATATTTCTTCTCCTTAATAGGTGTTAAAAAATGAAGCCAATAACATATGAGATTAAGAGAACTCTAACAAGTAAGTTTGTGATTGTTATGATCTTTGCCATAGTTGGCTTATCGACATTAATCGCATATGAAAACGGTTCAACCTATTCACCAGTCCCAATTTCAACAACACCTCAAATGACATATGGATATTATGTGAATGGAACGAGTCTCACTATGGTCGGATATGCACACAATTCATATGGTCAACCACTTTCAAAGATTACTGCATCTTATACCTATAATGGAAACACAAATACAGCTACGTCTGGAAAAGATGGGTACGCCAACAGCACATTCACCGTAAACCCATCAAAGGTAACATTCGTAAATGCAACATACTCATACTCACTTCTCAAACGAACTGTATCAGGACCAACAGCATCTTACGCAATCTCTGGAAAGGACAAATTCTCTGGACTTATATTAGAGCAAAACATCATACACAACACCTCAAATGACACAAGGCTTGGATTACAGTTTATGTATGTTGGGGCAAATGGAACATCATCTCCATCATACAATTTTTACGTTGGCCAAATACAGAATTATACATCACTCACCACAAATTACAGCTTTAAAACGACAGAAA
>JAJZYV010000186.1 GCA_021797955.1 Thermoplasmata archaeon | reverse complement strand
GAATGGTATAAACCTGAACAATGCAAAGAATATGCTTGGATCATTCAGAAACCCAGACACTATAATAGCAGATACTGAATTTATAATGGGAAATTCAAGCCTGATCCTTGATGGATTGCCGGAGGCTATTAAACACGGTTTTTCACTGGATTATGAAATCATAAATATCCTTGAGAAAACTGATCCGGAGGAACTAATATCTGGAGCAAAACTTCCAGAATTCATAATAAGAAATGCTCTTGCCAAGGCAGAAATATGCAATCTTGACCCGGAAGAAACAGGCACATATAGGTTTAAGCTAAACTTTGGCCATACAGTGGCCCACGGACTGGAAGCAGCTACTGAAAATAAAATCAGTCACGGAATGGCGGTGTTGTACGGAATGCAGGTAGAGATGCTGATGGCAGAAATCATGGGGAAAATAGATTCAACCCTGAGAGAGAAATTGAACAATATTATGAAAAAATATGAAATGAATTTACCGGGTATAGGAGAAACGACATTGGATGACGCATGGAAATATATTGAAAATGACAAGAAAATACGTAATAAAATGCTGCAACTCCCAATGATCACTGGTAATGGAAAATCTGAGATAATCTCAATTGAAATATCTAAACTGAAAGACATATACATGAAAACTGTGGAAAACATGTTTCACTGAAGTATGCGAAAAGTGGAAAGTTGCATCTTGTCCAATAATCTGGAATAGCACGATAATAAGTACTAGGAAAAACAACATTCCGAAAAAGTTAGTAAGGAGAGGACTACGCTACATCCTTTGTTTCCCTGGCAGCTTTTAATACAGAGTCCAACAATCCTGGAAACCTTTCATCAAGTTCTTCTCTTCTCAGGGAAATGTAGTGGTTTCTTCCTTCTATTCTGGTTCTTGTTATTCCTGCTTCCCTTAAAATTCTGAAGTGGTATGCAAGAGTTGGTGGTTTACAGATCGACTTAAATTCAAATGCTCCATTCTCTATATCATCAGCTAGTTTCGTTACTATTTGTAATCGAATTGTGTCACTCAGCGCGTACATGATTCCAGTTAACGTTATTGCTTCTTTCTCCGGGTACGGAAAATATCTCATATCTACAATAAGTAATAGACTAAACGAATATTTAAGTATTTCATAGTTATATAGTTTTAAAAATATTGAACTATTGGTGACATGATGAAATCAGAATTTTTATTTTTGACCGTTGGAACTCTTGCAATAGGGACGGATTTGTTCATTATTGGAGGAATATTGCCGTACATAGCAATTGCATTTTCCATTTCAGCTAATATTGCAGGTTATCTTGTTGCTGTTTTTGCGATTAGTTATGCAATAATAGGGCCTGTTGCAGCATTAAAAACCAATTTAGTAAGCAGGCATCGTCTGCTCCTTTTTTCTATGAGTATTTTCATTGCAGGTGAATTGCTCTCTGCAATATCATTCAGTTATGGAATGTTGTTGATTGCAAGGGTAATTACAGCTATTGGAGCTTCCATATACACACCTGTGGCTTTTGCAGTTGCCGTAATGCTTGTGCCAAATGAGAAAAAAGGACGAGCATTGTCCCTTGTCTCAAGTGGTTTAATTATATCCATGGCTATTGCAGTTCCAGTAGGGACATGGATAAGTCTTCTATTTAGTTGGAGATTTACTTATCTATTTGTTGCGGTGATTGGAATCGTTGCAGAAGCAGGTTTATTGTTCGCGCTGGAAACAATTCCTGAAAATAGATCTCTTTCTGTGTCAAGAAGTGCTTTTGCTTCTCTATTTCATCCCAGGTTCTTGGCCGCAACATTGTCGTATGCATTCTGGGGCATGACAATTTTCTCAATTTTTCCTTTCATATCTCTCATTATAACCGGAAATTTGCAATTACCCCCTGCCGATGTTGGTTACCTGTTAATGTTTTTCGGGGTAGGTTCATTCATCGGAGTTGTATTTGGAGGGCGTTCCACAGATCGATTTGGTCACGTCAAAACAGCAAAGATTTCAGTTCTGATATCTATAATAGCTGTAACCTCCTCATCAATTCTTTTGCTGAACAATTCTCTCTGGTTCATTGCTTCTTATTTCGTGTTCGGAGCCGCAATGCAGGCTTACATGCCTTCACAACTAAGAAGGATAGTCCTGATATCTGAAGAAAATGTGCACCAAATAGCACTCTCAATCAATAATTCTATGCTTTATGTAGGAATGGCTCTGGGAGCCGTTATTGGTGGAGTGGTCGTGCAGTATTTTTCTGTATCTCAACTTCCAGTGATGTCTATAATTTTTATATCGATGACGTTTATTCTTTCGGCGCTTTCTTGGGGATCTAGAAATTATCCACGAAATAATTATACTGCTTAAATAATTCACTGATCCCGCAATCAAGCTGTCAGGATGATTAATACATCAGACTGTATCATCCTTCCAATTTGATTTCACAGTTTCACGAGTAGGATGGCCAATGAACATGAACATTGGATTTATAGCGAACAGTCATAAATGATCAAAGTGTGAGTTTTGCCACTCAACTCAAAATGCTTTTTTTATTCATAGAACTGTTTTTATCGGCAGAATACATAGACTGCTATGCTATTTGGACTGCTTGGAAATCCCATAGGCAGATCGTGGAGCGAGGTTCTCTTCAATAAACTATTCAAAATGGAAGAAAATGAGCATGTTTACACTGCAATAAATATTAGCAGATCATCGATTGCACACTTTATGCAAAATGCTCCTAAATATTTCGACGGACTCAATGTAACTATTCCATACAAAGAAGATGTCCTGATGTACGTGAGAGATAAAGATCCACTGGTCTGGAAGGCTGAAGTTTCCAATGTCATCAAAAGAGAAGGTGAGGGATTCACTGCCTTTAACACGGATTACTTTGGTTTGGAACAACTCTTCAAGTCAAATTCCATCAACCTGAATGGTAAGAGAATTGCAGTTGCAGGTAGCGGAGGAGTTTCTAAAATCCTCATTTTCTTTATAATCACAAATTACAGTCCTGAGATTCTTCACGTATTTACAAGAAATCAAAATGATACGGAAAAAAGGATTGTTGGTACATGGCAGTATGATAACTTGAAGATTAGATCTTATGATAAAGTTCAACAATATGATATCCTGATAAACTGCACCCCCCTGGGAATGAACTCAAAAGATGAGAGCCCATTCCACTCTGGTTTTTTTTCCACTGGATCAAGGGCAATTGATTTGACTTACCAGAACAATGAGACTAATTTTATGAAGATCGCAATTGACAAAGGAGGGAGGGGGATTAACGGTAGAGACATGTTCTTTTCACAGGCAAAAGAAAGCTACAGGATATTCTTTGACAGGAACCCTGAGGAGAAATTGTTCAAAAGGGCATGTGAGGAGGTAATCCAATGGAGCATAGAAAACTTGAGATAAGATTGAATTCAGGACTGTCCATAATAAGCGCATTCGCAAACTGGAAAGGCGCTGCTCTGGCACTTGATCATCAGATGATAATGAATATCCATGAGGAGAAAGAGCCAAAAAATACATGGAACATCAGAATGGTTCTGAGGGAACTTTCGAGAATTTACAAAAAAGAGGCCAACATAAAGGTGGAAATTACACAAAAAATTCCAGCTGGAATGGGCATGAAGAGCAGCAGCGCCTTGGTAGCAGGGATAGTCAAGGCGTTTTCCCTTTTTAATGATATAGAGATGAGTACGGAAAAAATAGTTTCTATTTCCAGTAAGATCTCAAGAGATACAAAGACATCAGCGACAGGTGCAGCTGACGACCTCTATGCATCCCTTCTGGGAGGCTTATGCGTTACTGATAACAGAAAGAATGTGCTGTCAAGAAGATATATAGTTCCATCACGTCAATATGTGATCATCACATCAAAAAGGAAAATATCAAGTTATGAAATGAGGAATCTGGAGATAGAACACATGAGGAAGTTGTATGATAACATGTGGAAAAGGGTTAACTCCCATAATTATGAGGATATAGCAGTCATGAATGGTTTCTATCTTTCCCAGGCTTCTGGACAGAGTATGGAACTACCAGACATAAAAGAATTGGGATTCAGTTCCATGGGACTGAATGGAAAGGGGGCCTCATTATTTCTTAAATATGAAAATGTCGAGATTATGAAAAAGGATTTGGAATTGCTTGATAAACGGAAATTAAGGTATATCATTGGAAAAAGTACAAACACGGGATCGAGTTACAAGTGGGTAAATGATTGAAATACTTAAGGTAAATAAACTGAAAGGGAGGGTTGAGGCACCGTCAAGCAAGAGCATAAGCCAGAGGGTGTTACTCTTATCCGCATTCCTTCCAGGGCACAAAAAGATAGGCCCCATTAGCGGATGCGACGATGAAAAAGTAGCTCTGGCAATTTGTTCAGGTACCGGTATGAGAGTACTTAAAGATGGCCGATTCTACAACATATTCGGTGATCCTGTTATGCCAAAAGTGTTGAATGCTGGAGAATCAGGAACCACACTCCGCTTACTTCTTGGACTTCTTGCAGCGAAGAAATGGGAGTGTGAAATTCAGACCGAAGGAAGATTAATAGACAGACCGTTGAAACCATTGATTAAAACATTTGAAAATATAGGATGCAAGATAACCATTGATAATTCCACGATATACTTTAATGGAACGAAATCAGATTACCCGTCAGAAATTGAAGTGGACTCCACTGAAAGTTCCCAATTCACGAGTTCACTTTTATTTTACATGGCCCTTAACCCCATTGAACACAAGATAATTAGAATCAATGGAAAAATAGCTTCAATGGGATATATAGAAATG
>JAJZYV010000185.1 GCA_021797955.1 Thermoplasmata archaeon | reverse complement strand
CGGATTTCTGGAAAGAAGCCATAAAACATAATATCTCATTCCCCCATGTTTCCGGAACGAGTTCATAAAACCGGAGTTTCCGAAGGAACTGCCCCATTTCTCGTATGGGGCTTTCAGATTATCGTTGTCAGGTCTATCCTTCAAGGATATCGATTTCGATATCGATTATTCAATTATAAACTTTCTTCAAAATTAAAGTGAAAAATCACCTAAAAGATCGAGTTTCCCCCTAAAACGTACCCTCATAACAACTGTGATACTGGAAAGGATAGCAATCCAGATAAGCGCCCCATAGACTCCGTAAATATAAGGGGCTGAAAGGTTGAAGTATATAGCTACGAATACTGCAAATATCAGAGATATTGTGGAAATTGTAGGCACTAGAATGTGTCTTACAAGGCTAACCTCCTGCCCCGTTTTCTTCAGATAAACATAAAGGGAGGTATTGGTCATCATGTGAATCAGGTAAGCCATAGGGCTCTCTAAAACTAGAAGAAAGAGAGATGCGAAGACCAATGCACTTGTAATTCCTTGCTGACTGTATAAAATCTGAAACCCTATTCCTGTAAGGACAACAACAATTATTGATACAATGTATACGAGCATTACAGCATTCTTTGGAGAACCAGACTTTGTATCTGTATCAGATAAACGCCTGTTGATAATTTTTTCCCTGGACATTGAGAACAGAACCCTAGTTGCATTCGTGCCTAGAGAAACAGTTGCGGTGAAGTAAGAATTAAGCACTAAAATTATCATTATTGCAAGTATTACAGGATCAAGAATTCCAAAACTGTGCTGATATATTGTCACCACAGGGTAAGGATATTTTGTGCTGTCGGCGAACGAAGCAATTGAGTGGAGCCCCGTCCATGCAATAAGCTGTGCAAAGGCTGAAATAATGATTACAACCCCAAGAATAATTATTGTCGAGACAATCGCTATGGGTACGTTTCTCTTCGGCCTTCTGGTCTCCTCAGCTATTGGAAGAGACCCACCTATTCCGACAAATGCCCCAATGGAATAAATCATCATTGTTGCCACGTATTCTATATTGTTCCCCAACGGTGCAGGGGTAAAAGGGGTCAGAGTAAAATGACTCCCATATATGATCAACAGTGCAATTGATGTTACCAGAAAGAAAAGAAGCTCAATTACGATAGTGTAGCTCACGAATCTCAACGATGGCTTTATTCCAGAGCGAATCAATAGCATTACAACAGTGGCAAATGCAATAACGGCCGGTATCCACAGGTACTGGGAATAAGGTATGGATATCCCCAGTGAAGCTGTAAACCCATACAGAAAACCGATGAACCCCAGTACCCCAAAACCTGTAAAACTGAGAATAAGATATGAAAGATAAAGGACTGCAGTCAGGTATCCAAGTGTCTTCCCCAGACCTCTAGAAACAAATGTGTAATAGCCGCCGGAACTTGAAAGATGCTTGGAAAATTCATACATAGAAAAGGACATAAGAGAATAAACAACAAGAGAAAGGAGCAGGATAAGAGGGATAGCAAATAGCCCTGTACCGTAACTCTGGAACGTAAAGGCAACAAGAGAGGCAATTGATGTCACATAAAGAACTATGGTACCACCGGGTGCATTCAGGGCAACAGCCTGAGAAATTGCATGCCTGAGACCAATCTGATCCTTATTCAAGTGCTTAAGAGAAAACTCGCTGTTCTGCACTTTTGTTCATATAGTTGGGAACTATTTGAAACTATTCTGACTGGCAACATATCTCGTTGAAGGGCTAAATGAAAGTTAAAAGGATGTTAGAGTGATTTAAAAGAATCTATTGCAACGGAGGAAAACCTTCACCCAGAGAATCCTCAGGGTCCACTATCCATGTTGCATAGCCAGTTAGTTGATATCCTTTGTCTACAGTTTTTATTTCCGGAACTATTGCGTCATAATTTTGAACTTTTGTAATTCTCTGGATTCTTCCAACGAACATAGAATCTATCGCACTAATGAATTCCACATCCATTTGAGTATTAATATTACCCAAATTGTAAAGATAAGCTAAATGAGCAGAGGAACTGGTTCCTGAAGGCGATCTGTCTATTAGAGGGCGCTCAGGTGATCCAAAAATCAGAATTCCGTAATATTGCAATGGATTTTGAGAAACTTTTTGTGAAAATCTAATACCGTAGAGACCTTTTAAATGTTTATCTAAGGGATGGACGGGCTGTTCATTTTTAAAATTGTTCCATATCTCTTTAGTAATTTCTATTAGTTCTGGGATAATCTCAGGTTTCCATTTAAGGTGAAGTTCATCCATATCAACGATCCCATAGAAATCTCCCCCGAAAGCTATAGTTACATTGATATTGCCATATTTTCTTAAATTGGTTATTTTTGTTTTCATAACGAAAGAGGGGACGTTGATCATACGCATTTGTTTAACAGATCCATTATCTAAATCCGCAGAAAGATGTACAATCCCGGCAGGTGTATCAAATACTACTTCGGGCCTGTCCTCAACAACCTTTATCAGCTTATGCTCGAGTGCGTAACTGGCGAATCCTATTGAAGCGTGTCCACACATATCATGCCACCCTGCTGCATCCATGTAAAGAACACCGAAATCCGCAAAGTCTACGGAGGGAGAGGTTACTAGGATTCCGTAATAGTTACTTCCTCCCCTAGGCTCAAAAATAAGCATTTTACGAATCCATTCATAATTTTTCTCACAGTATTCCTTCTTTTCAATCATATTCTTTCCAGGTATATTTGGCATCATCAAGATTCTAATTGGCATTCCTGCATTATGTAATTCTATGGTAGATAGTTCTTCTTTTGCGGTTCTAAACTTAGTCATGAAATACTTAAATTCATCATACTTATAAATTATTCCAACATAGTATTCTTCCCGGATTTTCTAAAACACTCATATGAATGAAAACGAAATTTTAAGCCGTAGTAGTATATTGATCTATTCCTCTCATGGACGGATACTTAAGTTTTGGCAACATAGGTTTGAACATATTGGAAATGAGTAAATTTATACTATGATAACTAATGAGTTCTTGGGTGAATCATGGGAGATCAAGAAAATTACCTCATTGTAGGTGCAGGGAGCACTGGCACAAGCATTGCATACCACCTTGCTTCAATGGGCCGGAAAGTGACTGTAATCGAGGAAAATGCAGTGGCTGCAGGAAACACTGGAAAATCAAGTGCGCTTGTTCGAACTCATTACAGTAACCGGATAATAGCGGGAATGTCGCTCTACTCACTGAAATTCTTTGAAAATTTTAACTCCATCGGTTATTCAGGATTCACGAAAACGGGCATGATTTTTCCATTTGATGAGAAATATGCAAACGTTGCAAGAGACAATGTTGCAATGCTCAGGGACATTGGGATAAACGAACAGGAAATTGCTCCAGCAGACATAAGAAAGTTCTATCCTGATGTGAATCTGGATGGCTACGATTATGTCACATACGAGCCGGACAGTGGCTATGCTGATCCAGTATCAACAGCAAATTCATTCATGTCCAGGGCTAAAGAACTCGGTGCGAACCTTATCCTCAAGAAGAGTGTCAGGTCTGTTGAATCCACCAGAAGCGGCCCGGAAGTTGAACTCAGCGACGGGACAAAGATAAGGGGAGAAAAAATAATACTTGCTACAAATGTCTGGACCAATGATATCCTGGCTCGCTCAGGGATTTCTTCACAGAAACTCTTGCCCATTACTGCATCGATGCATTCCATAATCTACCTGAGAAGACCTGAGGAATACCGCGGACCTAAACCCACTCTCTGGGACCCGCATCAGCTTGCGTATTACAAGATGGAGGGATCCAGTATTACCGCTGTGGGGAGCCTGGACCCTGCCGTTGATGAGCAACCTGTGGATATCCATTCCAATCTGCCGGAGACAGCAGACCAAGACTACATTGAAGAGTATCTGCCAAGAATCGCTAAAAGACTCCCCTCCATGGGGAAAGCAACCCTAATATCAACACTTAATGGACTGTATGACATGAGTCCTGATGGGCAGGTTATATGTGATGAACTGTCATCTGAAGGGCTTGATTCAGTTTATGTATTTGCCGGCCTCAGTGGACATGGATTCAAGCTGAGCCCTGCCTATGGTAGAATGGTGGCGGATATGCTCGTAGAAAAGCATCCGGAAGAATGTGAGTTTGACTGGCGGCCTTTCGGCAAAGATCGATTCCGGACAGGCAATTTGATAACTTCCCGGTATTCCGAGATAGGGACCATATACTGATTTGTTGAATCAACCTGAACAGGGGTCTATATTTTCTTCCAGAATTTTGAGTTTTCATTGGGTATGAAAGTCTATTAATGAGATCAGAGTAATCAAACCATGGATTCCAGAAGGGCAAAAATAAGGGAACTCAAGAGGGAACTTCATGCCATGAAAATGGCAGCAAGATTGGGATCTGGTGAAACAGATTCCATCTCGAGGAATGAACGAGAGAACGAGATAAAGCACCTCATAAAATCCCTGAAGGATGACCTGAAGGAAAATAACGTGAGAGGATACAATGACATGACAAATCGCATGAACGCCATCAAGTCGTCATATAAGGCAGGAGGCCTGAACCTTGGCCAATACGAGCATGAGGATGACGACCAGAAGTAGAGCCTGCTAAGGGCTGTGACCAAATAATGCCTCTAGATTTTTTCCGTAACATCGGTGACGTTCGAACAGATTTGCTCATGATATTCAACTAAAATAGCTTCATTAGTGGTAAAAAGAAGATGAAATTCTAAAAATTTTTTGGGAATTAAAAAAATTAAGATGTGGGACTAAAGTTTTACTGGGATTTTGCACCGCTTGATGCAGGTGCAAATGTTCTTGCTGC
>JAJZYV010000184.1 GCA_021797955.1 Thermoplasmata archaeon | reverse complement strand
TATGAGGTAATCCTTCTCCTCATCGCTCTTAAGAACAGGATCTTCGAATTTGTAGACATCGTTCTCAAGTTTCCGGCACTTCGCGGGCTTTCCGTCAGACATGAAGACACCAAAGAAACTGCCTGCATCAGGAATGACTTGGGAGTTCCTCCTCAGGGTTATGATTTAGCTGAGGTGATTCTTTTCCAGCTTCCTTATGTAATCAGAGGTGGAGAAACCCTTGTCAGCGACGACAGCGCATTAATGAAATCATCCCTGAGAGCGAATCTGGAGACATGCACTCGTCCATTATCCCGGAAATATGTGTTTTCTCGTACAGATAGTGTAGTGATTTCATGGGCAATGGCCGTATGTTTCTGAGTATGTCATATGATATTGTGCGTTCACACAAGGTGGGATATATCTTAATCTTCCCTAATACCGGTTATTTTGTTCTCCCCCACGATGCTATTTCGCGATACAACTCCCAGATATTCCGGTGGAAGCTTTCTTGTCCTCTTCTCCTCCTTTATCCACTTCGAACTGGACCTGTCGGCATAATAGTTGTTTCCGAAATTCCGGGTGTGAACCCACTCGTCTTGCATTTCAAAACCCAGTCGGGAATATTATTCGTGTATTGTACATATCATAAATATAAATATTTCAATGATCATAATAATAAAAACCAAAACAGCAGATGCGAAATAGATCGTTAAAAATGAAAATTTGACTTGTTATACAAAAAAAGGTTGAGTTAATGCTAGATCAGTAGTAGCAATTACCTTTATGACGTTATTTGCTCCTACAAATTATTCAGTCACTTTTTATATTCCTCGAACTGGTCAAGCGATTTTCTGAGGCCGTGGGCATTTCTATTAAAGTATTCATACGTGAATCCGTAATCTCGCTTCAACCTCGGGTCAACAAGATGCTGAAGATAGAAAACAGCGCCTCCGAATGTAGGAATGAGAGCTAAATTGGCCGTTAATAGAACATAGTACAGATTAAACCAGCCGCCGATGTTGAGTATTATGATAAAGAACAAAAATATCGGAACAAAACAGGCAGGGAAGAATAGTGATAGCCTCTTAGCCTCATTACTCGTCATTTTTAAAGCCTTTATCGTAATCTTGACCCATAAAAAAATAATTATGGGTAGAGTGACCACCAGAATTCCATAAATAATTCCAATAAGAAACAAAGAATTAGACATAGATAATCACAGGTTGGGGCCATATTGCCCAAAGTATCCGACCCTCGATGGAGGCGCGCCGACATAAATTGGATTGTTCAAACCGTATTGATTCTCAAGGTCTCCAAAGGCTCCAATGTAACTGTCCATAGGACCCGGAGCCATTAGCGCTAATGGGTTCACTCCGGATAAGAAATTGGTGCTTCCACCGCCAAGTATTGGTGCGTATACAGAATATGCCGAAGAGAGAGTGTCTGGGTAGTAGCCAGGTTCATATGCAATTTTGAAAATGCCAGACTCGCTCTCTTGAGTGCCGAATGCTGTCTTAATGGTGTTGTTTACTGAGATAAGCGATGACGCTGGCAATAAGTCATTGTAGACGCCAGTAAGGAGCCCCAGGATCTCCCTAAAAGTAATCGAAATTGCTCCTACTGTCCCGGCAGTTGTCAGAAAAACCAGGCCTGCAGATAAGTCATCCACGACTCCTGTCCAGGTAGGCTCCTGCGCCAAGGCATTCTGATCAAGGTAATTGGCGTTCTCACCTAAGGATAGAAAACTCTGGAAAAGCGAGGTCGTATTCTGCTGTGTAAGATTCTTGCTGTTGTCGGGGAGAGTGTTCACGTTACTGACATACCAGTTTATGAAGCCTGAGTCAAGCTTGTATTGGGCGGACTGAACATTGGCCTGACTTTCCGCGGCAAGAAACTTACAGATCGTATTGTTAACATAATCCCTGCCATTCACACTCGCAATATTCATAGAAATCGACGGCGAGGTGACAAGTTGTGTCTGACTAGAGTTCTTGACGACTTGAGAAAACCATATCGCGGCCATCTCGACCTTCACTACTATGAAAACAGAAATTATGAGCACGCTTCGAAAACGTTTTTTATGGCTCATCTAATATACATTTTGAATTCATATATACGCTTATTGAAATTGTTGGCTTTGCACTCAGTAGTTTTTGAATAATTTTGTTCCCTCTCCTACAACTCTTTTAAATGCATTGCATATTTTAAAGAATTCACCTATACCAAATCAGTATAATCCTCTATTTAGCCAGCTATAAATCAGAACAAATCCGTTTACAACTGACGAAGTGACACCCTCATCTCGCTAACGCAAGGGGCTTCCTGCTTCAACGACCGGAGTTGCCATTGCTGGTAGAGCTCTGATCTCCACAGGCGTAACTTCGGGAGTGCCCCTCCCTACATTCATGATACCTTCTCCTTCTTCATCCAATTGTAAATTATAAGTTTTCTGCTCGCTCTCATCCCCTTGCCGAGTCAAGGAGACTTCTCGCTCGCATAAGTTAAAGCTGCAGAGTTAAAATTATGCGCTAAGCCAGTCAAAAAGCAAAAATATAAATCGGTTTATTCGTATATTATAACAATGAAAGCAATCGTAGCGTTTGACGATTCAGATGCAGCGAAAGAGGCACTGAAATTTTCCATGAAATTCAAGGATGTCATAGACGAGTTCATTATTGTCTATGTTAGTCCTTCCCTGATCGGCGTTACACCTACCTTTGACACATATATTCCCGCAAGTGTATACCAGAGACAGGAAGAGACTTCAGACAGCATAATAGAATCTGCGAAGAAAATAGCTGGTGATACTACTTCCAACCTTACCTTCGTGAGTGTCGACTCGAAGGGTGAGACTGTCCCCAAGGCAATCATGAGAACAGCGAAGGAGCGCGGAGCGGATCTTATTATCACGGGTACCAGAAAACTCTCCGGGTTGAGCAAAGCCATACTTGGGTCAGTAAGTTCTGAGATAGTCAAGTTGAGTACCATACCAGTGCTGATTACTCCACCCGTTGAACGTTGATATCTTTTTATAGCCATTAGAAATAGGGTTTAGCTTAATATGGGAAGTATCAGGTCTTCAAATGTCAAACGCGTTGCAAAGGAAATCGTAGAGAACAATAAGGATATCTTTACAGAGGATTTTACCAGGAACAAGCAAATACTTAAAACCGCCCTTATCAGTGTGTCAAAGAATAACCTTAATGAGATTGCAGGATATGCCACGCGAACCGTGGTAAAAAAGAGAATGAAGCTCCAGCGCGAGATTGAAGAAGGCACAGTTACTGTATAATTTACCTCAATCTATATTTCAGTGTCCCCAGAATCTTTTTTTGTCTGACTCGTCAATCAACTGAGTTATCAGTTCTTTCTGTTTTGAATTCAGGTGTTTTGGAACAACTACTTTTACCTGTACATAGAGATCACCAGATCCCTTGTTGCTCATATGCGGCATGCCAGCGTTCCTGATCCGCAGTATTTCACCTGGTTGTGTTCCCGGTGGTATCTCCAGGGTATGCTTATCGCCGTATACGTCTATATCGATTTCTGTTCCCAATGCCGCCTCTGGGAAGCTTATCTCCCGGGAAAGGTAAAGATCATCCTCCTTCCTAGTTATTCCATTTTCGGGACGCACAGAAAGCACTATGTAAAGATCGCCAACATAGCCATTCTGTGACTGCCCTTTGCCCTTGAATCTTATCCGGAGCCCGTCTCTGGCGCCAGCAGGAACGTTTACAGTCAGGTTTTCATTTACCACGAGAGTTCCTGATCCCTTGCATACCGGGCATGGCTCCTCCGGAACCTTTCCCCTCCCGTTGCAAGTTCTGCAGGTGGTGACAGATACCATCTTGAAAAATCCCTGCCCCTGTACTACCCTCTGTTGTCCAGAACCACCACATGTCCGACAGGTGACCAGCCGCCCATTCTTTGCTCCCGTCCCGTTGCACGATTCACACGGAGCATTCCTCTTGTATTTTGCTTCCTTCCTGGCGCCATGGTAAGCTTCTTCCATGCTCACAGTCATCCGAAGGGCAAGGTCAAGTTCAGGCTCCTGTCTTCCGAAACCCCCAAACCCCTGGCTTGAGCCAAAGTTCCCGCCAAATATCCTGCTGAATATGTCCTCGAAGTCGTTGAAATGGCTGAAATTATCCCATGTGAAATTGGAAGATCCCTGGCCGAAATCCGCGCTTCCGGTCTGGTCATACATCCTCTTCTTGTTCTCATCTGAGAGGACTTCATAAGCCTCCCCTATTTCCTTGAACTTCTCCTCGGCTGCTTTCTTGTTGTCAGGATTCATATCAGGGTGGTATTTCCTGGCCAGTGTCCTGAAAGCCTTTTTTATGTCCTCCTGGCTGGCATTCTTGTCCACACCGAGAATCTGATAATAATCCTTAGCCATCTATGCTCACTGAAAGCCTACTGCTTTTTTTCATCCTCGTCGTAGATGTTTTCCTGCTTTGGCTCTTCCTCAGATGCCTGCTCCCCCGCATTCTGCTGGGCCGCTCCTTCCTGTGACTGATTCTCCTGCGTTGCTTGCTGCTGGTAAAGCTTTGATCCAACTTCCTGTATCTTCTTCGTGAGTTTTTCAGATGTCTCCTTTATTTTTTCCATATTTTTATCAGAGATAGCTTTCTTTGTTTCGGAGAGCAGTTCCTGGATCTCCTTTACCTCATTGCTTTCCAGTTTTTCCTTGTTATCGTTTATTGTCTTTTCCACGGTATATACAAGGGTTTCGGCAGCATTTATTTCCTCTATTTCCTCTCTCTTCTTTTTATCCTGTTCCGCAAATTCTTCTGCCTGCTTCTTCATCTTCTCGATCTCTTCCTTCGAGAGCTTGTTTGTGGCAGAAATGGAGATGCTCTGCCTTT
>JAJZYV010000183.1 GCA_021797955.1 Thermoplasmata archaeon | reverse complement strand
TTTTTGTGAAAAAATCCTGCCTCTGGTGATAATAACCTATAGCGAACATACCCTGATCGTGAAGATTTAGGTGAGAAGGAAAAACCTCAATATTTCCCATTATTTCGCCAAGTTTCTTTTCGAACCAGATTACGATCCCTTTTTTCTCTATTTTGGCAAGATGGTGGTTTTTCAAACGTAGCAGCGTAGGAAAAACAGTAACTGGGCTTGTGCAGGCAGAACCATAGTATCTCTCTCTAATTGTAGTATTTAATTTGGGGTTTGCCTTTTCCTGAATTCTTTCCAATGCCGCAAATAGTCTTCCAAGTTGATAAGCCGCAGCCGGCTGTGTTTCATCGAGTTTCATCATGATCTCCTTTATTTTTTTATTTTGATATAACCTGTAATATCTATTTAAATATGCCTTTATTGTGGCTGCCCTTATTCTGGTAACCCTGCATTTTGTGTCGCTCCTAATTCTTTGTATGGCTAGTTGAAGCATTGTGGCCGGGTATGTGGTTCCTTCGAGTATTGCCCTCATAACGTTACCTGCAAGCCTGGGGGGAATATTCTCGAACTTATCTAGTTTAGAGATATTTGCAAGTATCTTTTGTAAAGGATAGAACTCGGGATTGTTTTGTTCACTTATGATAGAAAAATCATCAAAATATTGCTTTATCCTTTCAGAATATTCTGAAACCTTGCCATTTTCCCAAAAACGAATTGATATTCTGGCAGAATTCGGTGAAAGGCCAAGCACATAAAATGGTATTTCCCCGTCGTCATTTATGTATGCACCAGATTTAACAGAATTAAATAGTTCTCGAACAAGACTTATATCCGTATCAGGATCAATAGCCTCAGGGTCCTCAAAGAGACCAGAAAACTTTTCCTCAAGATTGTTATTCTTGCTTCCCCAGAAGACAGTATGTGAATTTCCGACCTGTATGCGATGTTTCTCCGATTTAAGCAGGTAATTTAATGCAGTTGTATATGCAAATTCAGTCATTTTGGTAATAGGTGAGTTAAAGCCCTGCTCTTTGCCATATGAATCATAACCACTGTTCTTCTGAAAACTCACCAACGAATCCGCATCCTTGTTTATTCGGGTTTTATGATGCAACCTCACTATCTGCCCAGTTTCACCTGTCACCAGATCCGTGCCAAATACATCATCTTCACCCTCTTCTGGGAGTCCAATATGGACTCTTCTATATTCCTTTATTACGTCACCGGCGGGTACTGGCAGAGGCTCTGAGTTTAACCTGAATGCAATATTGCAACCAGGTATTTTTTTACACTCTTCTATTTGCTCCGATTTTAAAACCTTTTCAATTCCATTATTTTCATAGAACCTATTAATTGCTTTAATTTCTGGGCTATCTCTAATCTCTTTAGGGAGTTTTTCGAGTGAATCTATCCAAGTAATGTGCTGGTTCTTGGATAGTTCAATGAATTTGGGGCCATCATTTTTAGGGATACCAAGGACATAACCGATGTGATCCCATAACAAGTTGGCAGTCATATAGCTGTTACTGCCAGTTCTGACATTTGCACTCGGTACCTGAAATGACTTTCCAACCAGCCTTTTTCCATGAGGTTCTCTGGTGTCTTCCAGGGAGATGAAATTTCCTAGGCGGTCTATAACTATTAGAAATGGTATTTCTTTTATTTCAAATCCAATAGGAGGTACTTTTCCTTCAGAATATTTCCGGTCATAGAACTCCTTCAGTGCTTGCAGTATCATCCGACAACCTTCACTTCCCTTTTATCGGTGTTTATTGTGCCCATCTTCATTTCTGCCCTAAAAAAAAGGGGCGGTGGAGATGTTTTGTTTCTACTAAAATCCATGTCATAAAGCATGAATCCAAAATCCTGGTCTTTTTTTATGGGGCTGGAAGGCTCATGTTCCACGTCCACAAGCCTGAAGGAACATGCAAATTCCCTCGTACCTAAATAAGGTCTATGAAAACACTGTCCTTTCTTGGCACGTCTCTCGAACATGGCAGCATATTTTTCCTCACTTTCATCTTCCTTACCATTGTCATTCTTCCGATTGTCCTTGTCACGCCTCTCAGGAGGTATGAAATCAAAATAGCCGTGTATCCGGTATTTTACATCTTTTAAACACAGGCTAGAGCGTTGTTGGCGGTAAACCTCTACATATAAACCGTTATTTTCTGATCTCTCGCTAGACATCTGCTTTTCCGAAGGTTGGCTAATTGTTTTTCCAACTTCGTTTCTCTTTATCGATGTAAATCTAATGGGATTCAAGACCTCTATCTTCGTTATGTTCCATCTAATAGTTGGTTTCCAGAGGATCGCCTCGAATATTCCTCTTGCAGCAGATGGAGTAATAATATCATAGCTGACTCTTTCCACTTTCATCTCTGGCCTAGTGAAACAGGCAAAATCACCCCATACTTCAAGACACCAGTCTCTCAAAATCTTACTCCTATTGAATTATATATTTTTCTGGTTCATATAAAACTTTATCTATTATTAGTCCAATATCATCATTGTAGCTCAGATTGGAGGTAAGTGCATACAAACCGTCTTGTACTTCTTCTATAAGTCCCTTCTCAAGTAGACTGTCAAACTCTCTATTGTAAATATTTACTGCATATCTTTGCATTTTTCTCATCAATGATCTACTTTTGCCATATTTTATGAGATTCTGGATTAATTTCTCACTCTCCCCATCATATCTGACCAATATGGTTTTTTGAATCGTATCATCAATTAGTTTGAACTTACTTGAAGCAGTCTTAAATGAGATGTTCAGATAATTGGAAAGGAGTTCTGATATTTTCTCACTGTCCAGATTATTGGCTTTCCAGTAAAGTTCAGTGAAAAACCTCTCAAATGAAGCAGGCTCAAGGTAATTGGGTTCAATTTCTGAGATTATAAGCTTAAGTGTGTTCTCCGCTTTTCGCAAAATTCCTGCTGGGACACTACGGGGACTTTTAAAGACAACTACTTTTCCCTGCTCACTATTTTTTCCTTCTCTGTTGCAACGTCCCGCCGCCTGTGCTATAGAGTCAAGTCCAGCCATAGCCCTGTATACCACGGGGAAATCGATGTCTACGCCTGCTTCTACCAGTTGCGTACTGACTACTCGAACAGGTTCATCATTTTCGAGTTTTTGTTTTATCTCCTTAATTTTAACGCTTCTATGGGCACCACACATAAGAGCGGACAGGTGGAATGTACCCTCGGGCATGAGGCTATGGAGTTCTCTGCAACTTTTTCTGTCCGAAACAATACACAACACCTGTGGATACTGTAAGAGCTCCCCAGAGAGTTCTTCCCAGGGCTTTGGTGATGTCAAGTCTTCAGGCATATAGAGCTTTACCCTGTTTAAACTGTCATAAAGTTCAGACACTCCATTTCCCATTATTTCCGTTATATTCTCAAAGCCAGGAAAATCCACTCCTCCAACAGTGTGCTCTTTCAGGGCCGGTTGGGTTGCAGTTGAAAGAACAATTGAAACACGGTACTTTTCAACTAGGAGTTTCAAGGTCTTGAGAATCGGTTCCAGATAGTTTACAGGTAACATCTGGGCCTCGTCAAGAACAACAACGGAGTTTACAATATTGTGAAGTTTTCTGCATCTGCTTGGCTTTGATGCGAATAGAGATTCAAAAAACTGAACAGAAGTTGTTACTATGACTGGCGCATCCCAGTTCTCGCTTGCAAGTCTGGTTTGTTCGGTTTCTTTCTCATCAGATATGTTGGAGTGGTGTTCTACTACACTTTCTTCTCCAAGCGCGCTTCTGAACACATCAGCATTCTGTTCTATTATGCTGGTATACGGTATTACGTATATGACACGATCAAGGTTGTGTTTTACCGCATGATTTAAGGCAAAAGCAAGGCTGGAAAGAGTTTTTCCTCCTCCAGTTGGGACGGTAAGAGAAAAGACTCCCATTGGTTCACTGGCCAATTCTACACACTTCTCCCTAACTTTTTTTCTTATTTGATTAACTTGTGTGTCTTCAGCGGTTTCTTCTTTTTTATCCATGTATTCATTGAAATTATTCAGCAATTTGGAAAAATCAATATTATTTCTTCTCAGAACAGTATTCTCTGGGTTCATATACGATTCAGTATCCAGGAAATCAGCATCCACCAAGCTTGAAAATAGCATCCTGATCCATAAGGAAAGATCAAGACCTCTACCGAATTTCCACGGAATCTTATCTATTTCCAGTGTCTCTAAATTCTGAATTATACTACGATCTATAGATTTCAAATCAATATCTGAATTCAATTTGTATTTCAGAGAAGCCTGCCCACCATCCTCCGATGACCAATCGGGTAGGCCGGAATGATGCCCGGCTATACTGTATGATAGAATTTCACCAAAAACTGGTAATTTCTCCATTGCATATTTGGCTCCATAAATTGCATGTTGTACAGTACTTACATGGTCTTCAGGAGGTTGGGAGTCGCCATATCCGCTTTTCTTTCTGAAGTATCTCTGCCACTCCTTACGCCCCTTTCCAAGATCGTGAAGAATCCCAAGTGTTTTGCCAAATTCTCCGGAATGGAACTTTTCAGAAAAGTCGTATGCCAGATCTCCAGTTGATCGTAAATGCTCACTCAACAAATGAGGGTTTGTCCAATTTCCTAAGGAATCCTTCTTAGCATGTGCAACAATTTCTGTACCTTGTAACCCAGAATCTTCTACTTCCAATCCCATTCTATCATCCTTGAACCCAGTTGTAATAAAATTCATGAAGTAAATTTATAATAATATTCCTTTACCAATTCGTGCAATATTATTCAGCACATTTCATAACGTTTCTTGTAAACACCTGATATATATGAGATAGTGGAACTAAAAACATATACTGAAATGCAATTGCATTTAACCACAGGAGTCACTTCATGTCAA
>JAJZYV010000182.1 GCA_021797955.1 Thermoplasmata archaeon | reverse complement strand
ATGCTTTTTGACCTCTGCAAGTATCTCTTCATAGGACATATTATTGGCCCCCTCTATGTGATCTGCATCAAGGTCGAAAATAAGTTCTGCGCCCTCCCACCCCTTTTCTGCCATGACCCTTTCCAGGGGGTCTCTATAATATGCTATTGAATAGTAAAGATGCTTTGGAACCATTCTCCTGATAAAATTACTAAACTCTATTATTGACGATATGCCGCCATGCCGGGTCATCGGTCCATTAAACGGGATATAACCTATCTCTCTAGAATTAAACTTGTCCGGCAGTTGTAGTTGTGCCTTTTCATAGTAATTTTTAAATTCTCTCCTCAGAAATTCCTGTTCGCCTGTTATGATTACCCATGATAGATATATTAATAAAAGTTGTATTTACGAATTATGAAAGGCATCGCAATTGCATTTTTATTTGCGCTTCTAGTAACGATGCCGATCTCAATAGTATCACACAATGATTTACATGCAAATTCCATCCCATTCTATTTCAATGGAATTGGAAATAAGGTCAATGAAAGCGCTAACCTCAGTCATGTTATATATTTTAATAATGGAAAGTATATTGAAACCGTTGAAAAATGCCTGAATGCATACAAGATTAACTTTCAGGGAGGTAAGAATTATATCGATATTTATGGGAATTTATCAGAAGGTTCTATAGCCTCACTTGAAAAATATAAGAGCACATTCACAATGCTTAATAACACGAACTCACAAATGGCTACACCATTAATTAACTATGTGCCCACCACCACTAACAATGGAGACTATACATATCTTCCCCAAAACATCTGGAATGCATACAATCTTACAAATTATTCAACAAGTTATGGTGGTTCCGGGGAGACAGTTGCAATAGTAGATGCGTATGGGTCTCCTTATCTTTCGTACGATCTATCTGTTTTTGATAGTACAAATAATTTGCTACCTGCAAATGTATCAATATATGAACCTCTGGGACCGATTACCCAGAATAATTTTAACTGGTCAATAGAGACATCTACTGACGTGGAATGGGTCCACGCGATGGCTCAGAAGGCACATATATTGCTCGTTCTGGTTCCTACCCCTAGCTCCCAATTCCTTCAGGAGGCAATAAATTTGACAATAGAGCATGGAATGGCTAATGTCATATCTCTTAGCTGGGGTCTATCTGAAAACCAGATGTCTCCTGGTCTTCTAGCTGAATATTCTGATTCGTTTGAAAGGGCAGCTCTTGATCATATAACAGTGGTAGCGGCCAGCGGAGACCACGGGGCATACAATGGGGGAAACAGCCTTCAGGTTAATTTCCCAGCATCATCACCATACGTGACAGGTGTTGGTGGAACTACTTTGCATGCCACTGACGGTGTCTTTTCCCAAACTGCCTGGGGTGGTGGTTCGGGAAAGACAAGTTTTGGAAGCGGTGGTGGATTCAGCAGTGTCTTTAGTGCCCCTCCATGGCAGGACCCTTATGGCTACAATAATACAATGAGAGGGGTTCCTGATGTTTCACTTGATGCAAACACCCAGACAGGAGTTGTAGTAGTTGATGGAAACTATGAATATACTGTTGGTGGAACAAGCATTGCAGCCCCAATGTGGGCTGGAATGATTGCCATACTTGACCAGATGACAGGCCATAGTTTAGGGTTCATTAATCCATTGCTCTACCAAATATCTAGAACCAAATACTATGGAAAGGCTCTTGAAAGCGTTTCTAATGGAACAAATGGATATTATCATGCTAATTACGGATGGAACCCGGTGACCGGCCTGGGAACCCCTAATCTTGGATTAATGATAAAGGCGGTTCTCAAATTGACAGGTCCTGCTGGAAATGAAGCAATATTTTCCCCTCCGAAAGATATGACAAATTTTAATATTACAACCAATCTTAATCTTACAAGCTCAAATATTCCCATTGAAAATGGTTCAACCTATAACTTTCTTTCACTCCAATACACTCCAACATTGGGAATTTATAGCGGTATACAGGAAGTAAACAATAGCTATGGAGCGCTCATAAAACTTTCAACATCATATGGGAATTATTCCTATTTCTTCAATATTACAGCTCGTATGAATATTAAGTTGTGGATCAGTGTAAACGGTGGTATTATAAAAGCAGGAGTTGACAGTTATTACCATTTATTTAATATATTCCCGGAATTTCTTTATGATTCATACATAGCAATTGGGGTTGAAAGAACAGGAATTTACGGAAATCTTTATGGCTTCCCCGGTGCTTCATTCACGTATCCGAATATAATTGGAAATTCAAATTATGTTTCAGATACATACTATGATTTATACATTAACAACTCAGCCCCAGAAAATTATTCTATGGTAAACGTTTCTTCAGATCAAAGAGGGATGAATTTTTCATATGGAAACCCCACAACTCCTTCGATCAATCCCATAGAGAGTGTTCTAAAGGATAGTGTTCAAATAATTTTGACCCTTAATCAGACTTCAGGTAGAATTTCTGGTATCCTTTCACAAGCAACCAATAACGGGACATTTTATGAAAATGGGAATGTCATAAGTTCCAATGTGTTTAATTTTAGTCCATCTGGAATCTATAACGTATCTTTTTCTTCAAATAGTCTGAATACTTACATAGACATATTGGTTCCATCAAGTCTATCCGCAAAACTTAACATATCTTCAATAGTGAATTCATCAGATAATTTCAACTCCAGTCTTATCTTAGACTATTACTTACATCTTGAAGAGCATAATGGCTCAAATTTGTATGTTCTTGATGACAATAATTATATTTCCATTATTATGGAAGGATTTAAACCGTTCAATTCAAATGTGAATGCAAGCATTGAAAATTTAACAGTAAAACTAATTCCCGATGAGGTTAAATTGAGCATAACTTCTAGCCCTGGAAATGCCACAGTGAAAGTAAATAATCAAACAAAGATTGAAGTTAATGGAACAGCATCTTTTCTTATCTTCCCAGGAAAGACCTTCGTTTCAATATCTCACCCCGGTTTTCTTACAGTTAATACCACACAATATATTTTCCCTGGACAAAATAAGACTCTGAACGTTGCCCTTACGCCAAATAATAAGATGATTGCCATAAGTGGAATTATAAGGAATTCTAAATATCATTTTGGGGTTTCCTCAGTTAAAGTACAATATAACAATTCTGATTATTCATATTCTGACAGCAGTGGATACTATCTGACCTATGTTCCTGTCGGGTCTGCAAATCTTACTTTTAAGGCTACTTTCTATACCCAATATGTAATTTCTGAAAATTCTACAAAAGATAGTACCATCGACGTAAATCTCTCTTTTTTCCAGAATCCTTCAAGTATAAACAACCCAACAATAACTCTGGATAGAGCCATTCCATTATTATTTTACACACTATTCCTGAGCTGGACTCTATCCAGTCAAAGCTCCGTTAGCTATTTAGAAATTCATTATTATCAATTAGGAACAACTCACAACAATACTGTGAGAATAAGTGCGGGTTCAACATTTGCTTTTCTGAATGGAATTCTTCCAGGGAGTAAATATGTCGTTTATATTGAGGTAATCCTTACTGATGGTCAATACATATTCTCAAACGGAGCAGAAGTATCCTATTCAAACATATCGTTTTTAGCCTTGAATATTTCCATAGCATCATTTATAGCCCTAGGTTCTTATTCGCTTGCTATTTCTGTAAGAAAGAGGTCAAGACGGAAGAAGGCGTTTAATAAATTACTGGAAGAAACCTATGGAAGTAGTAAAAAATGGAAATGATTTCAGGATAACCTGAATTCAACATTTTGCGAAAGCGGCAATGTTTTACCATAATTCTTGGAGACAGTTTGTCTCCTCATATATCCTTTCCATGCGTCACTGCCACTCTCTCTTCCTCCACCAGTGTTTTTTTCTCCTCCGAAAGCTCCTCCTATTTCCGCACCAGCAGTGCTTGTATTCACATTCGCTATGCCGCAATCTGACCCGGATGAGGAAAGGAAGGCTTCCTCTTCTCTAATATCGTTTGTGAAAATGGCTGATGAGAGCCCTTGAGGCACAGAATTGTGTATCGTTATAGCCTCCTCTATTTTGTCATACTTAAAAACATATAATATGGGCGCAAAAGTTTCCTCCTTCGAGATTGTCACTTTATCGTTTGCCTCTATGATTGTGGGTTCCACGTAGTATCCGTTTTCAAGTCCCTTTATTTTTAATACATTACCCCCGGAAAGTACTTTCCCTCCCTGCTTCACAGCCTCAGAGATTGTTTTCTGATATGCTTTTACACCTGCCTCATCTATGAGCGGGCCAACAAGGGTATCACTGTTAAGGGGATTGCCTATATTCACATTGGAATATGCCTGAATCAACTCTGATATGAAGCTCTTATAAATTGTGCTTTCTATTATTGCTCTTCTCGTCGTTGTGCATCTTTGACCAGCAGTGGCAAGTGCCCCGAATAGTAGCCCTTTCATTGAAATCGATCGATCTGCTTTGGACGAGATTATAACTCCATTATTTCCACCAAGTTCCAGAATGGATCTTCCCAATCTCTCCGCCACATTTTTGCTTATTATTTTCCCAGTCGCTACCGATCCTGTGAATGATAGAACAGGTATCTTCGGATCCTTGCTTAGAAGCTCCCCAATCTCTGCACCACCGCCACATATGGTTGAAAATATAGGCGGAACTGATTCCTTTTCCATTACGGAAGCGACAACTTTTGTTACAGCTATAGCTGATAGGGCAGCTTTGCTTGATGGTTTCCATATCACAGAATCCCCGCATACAGCAGCAATAAATGAATTCCATGACCAGACTGAAGAAGGAAAGTTGAAAGCGGAAATTACCCCAACTGGGCCTACCGGTAACCATTGTTCATACATTCTATGAAATGGTCTTTCACTGGCCATTGTGAGACCAAATAATTGCCTTGAGAGCCCCATGGCATAATGGCC
>JAJZYV010000004.1 GCA_021797955.1 Thermoplasmata archaeon | reverse complement strand
TTTCTAAATGGGCTTGGCCGGATTCGAACCGGCGATCTTCGCTGTGTGAGAGCGACGTCATAACCGCTGGACTACAAGCCCATTTGTGGGTTATGGTAACTATACCTTAAATCTTATGCAAATGAACAGTGAACCGTTTGATATTTAACCTAAAATAAGTAACGAAAATTCCTTTTTAAGAAATACCGATCATATCTCATGAAAAATAAATTTAGCTCTTTGCTTCAGACCGTAGGTAGAAATTACTTTTCTGAGGATATTCCGTTGCAGAATATGATTCAGTATTTTAAAATGGAAAATGCAATTGATGATGATTTGGTAAAACTTGGGAACTACGTTTCTAGTGAACTGATGGAGATTATGGACTTCGTAGATCATAAAGGCAAACCTGAACTGATAACGTGGGATATTGATGGACAGAGAATAGATTTGGTTCGAATAGCCCCAGAACAGAGGAAAGCAATGGAAAAGATCCACGAACTTGGGGTTGTAAGAAAGAGTTGTTTGGAAATTCGAGACTGGAATTATCATTTCATCTCTGGATATATAATATCTGATCCTGGAATTTTTTGCACATTCACTCTAACGGCACAGACTGCATACTGCCTTGGAAAATATTTGGGAAAAGACGATAAAAATTTTATGCATTATGTAAACAAGGAGGATCCATGGTATGGAGCAACCTTCTACAGTGAAAAGCAGGGTGGAAGTGATCTTGCGCTTAATGATACCATGGCAATTTATGATGGGAAAAGTTGGAAGATCAATGGGAAAAATAAGTATTTTGCAAGTAATGCTGGAATTGCTGATGGCTCACTTGTGACTGCAAAGATAGGTGAAGGTGGCGTAAGATCACTGGCACTTTTCTTTGTTCCTTCGATAAATTCCAAGGGTGACCTTAACTTCACCATTCGAAGATTAAAGGACAAAATGGGCACAATAGCTGTTCCAAGTGGTGAGGTTGAATTTGAAGATTCTGAATGCGCATTGATAGGGGAACAAAAGTATGGTATTTATTATGCACTTGAAATCCTAAACATTTCCAGGATTAATGATTCCATTGCAGCCAATGGAATTTCAAGAAAAGCACTTTGGGAAGCATATATTCATTGTAAAAAGAGAGTGGCTTTTGGCAAGAAACTTTTGGAACATCCATTGATGAAGAAAGATTTGATTGAAATGGAAGCAATGCTAGAAGGGAGCCTAGCATTGTCGCTTTATGCTTCAAATTTGTTTTCCAAAATAACAAAAAGTGTGCCACCTTATGATGACGAGTATAACTATTCAAGATTTATAACACACATTGCGAAAAACATGGCTGCATGGGCTGCTAATGATATAACACAATATGCAATGGAAATTTTTGGAGGGACCGGATTTTTTGAAGAATATCCGATTGCAAAGTTCCATCGTGATGCCTTGGTTACGTCAATCTGGGAAGGGACCAGTAATATTCAGTCCCTGGATATGCTTGAGTCGATAGTTAAAAAAGGTACTCTATCTATGTTCGCAGAAAGAATTAACCACATTTTGGATTCAAATCTAAAATTGAGATCCTTAAAACTCGAGCTTAATTCAATACTTTCATTTGCTGAAAAAAATAAGGAAAATGGTACTCTTGAGATAAATTCCAAAGTATTATTACGAAAAATTGGCCAACTGACTGAAATAACACTGATAGGGGATTTGGCATCAAAGTTTGAAAGATTTGAAGCCATTTATAGAGTGCTTCACGCAATCTATTATCAAAAAGAAGATGATGTGGATCAAAGCATTTATGAAAACGTCTCAGTACTGAGTTGGATGGGATAACGCAAAAATACTGAATGCGGGTTTACTGCAATTTTCAGGCAAAAATAAATATAGATTGGTATCTTACCTGATTACCCTGCTCTGATGGTGTAGCCAGGCCAAGCATACCGGCCTTTCAAGCCGGCGACTCGGGTCCAAATCCCGGTCAGAGCATGATACCATTGCATAAGTATGATACATGATATTTTGAAAAATTCCCCCCAAACAATGATTGAGTTTATTCTACCCTATACTTCTTGACCAAATTTAAAATGTTGAATTTTTCCTTTTTGATGAACCACAAATCACTTATTTCCTTGCTTCGTAATAAGTTCTAGATCATCCTCGAATTTTGAGATTATGGTTCCATCTTTATTTGCATTATAATTTTGAACAAATATATCTATTTCATAGTCCCTACATAATTCTACTGCCCTCTGGTGTACAATCGGTGAACCATTTTTTATAAGATTGATTGTAAATTCATAACTAATCCTTTTTAGTGGACTTTTGTACAATCCAGTTTTAGGATCTCCTTCGTATATTCCATTCACATCCTTGAATAGAAAAAGTTTCTTTGAACCTGTAATTGCACTGAGAGATGCAGCACTGTAATCGCTGGAATTTCTCCCTAATGTTTTGATTTTACCCTGCTTATCCTTGCCAAAAAAACCTGTGGTTATGATATTTACATTTTGCAAATCTAGTTTCCATTCCAAAAACTTGGTTCTCGACTCATTGATTTCAATGGACGGTATCCCATTGTATTCTATGACTGAAACTCCCAGTAAATCGGATGGTATATATAAAGATGGAAAACGGTGGTTTAAGAATAAATATCCAGTAGAGGCAGATAATTTTTCTCCTAGGCTCAGATAATCTTCTAAATTGTAATTTCTAATTGCTTGATAAAATAGGTCAACTGAATTAAAACCATTCATTTTCAGTAACATTTCCTGTGATTCCTGAATATCTTTATTCAATTTGCTGGAGACTATATTCCTGTGTTTCTCCAGGAGATATTTTGCGAACGCTAGTTTGTTTCCATTTTCAAAATTTTTAATCAGCTTATCAGTGACCCCGTCAAATGCACTGAATACAAAAATTCCACTTCCGAATTTTTCTCTGATTCTCCAGAGCTGATCATAGGAATCCTGACTCTGCAGACAGGAACCCCCTATTTTGAATACTTTCCCAGAACTCAAATGAGTCCCTCCATTTTTAAAACAATCTCTGCGTTTAAAATAGACGCCCCAGCAGCTCCCCTCACCAGATTGTTGACCAAAATAATCATTGATAAACGTCTTTTGTCCAATCTCACTCTTCCCACTCGTACTGCCATTTCTTTCTTGTAATCCCAAAAATTGCAATCTAAAGCAGGTTGCGGCCTATCAATTTCCTTCAATAGTTCGACACTTTTTTCCGGAAGAGATGGGTAATTTCCCAAAATGTTTCCATTTTTAAATTCTTCAAAACTTTGGAGGATTTCGGGTTCTTTCACATTTTCCTTTACTCTTACGCTCAATGAAATCATATGACCACTATGAACCGGAACCCTTGTTGTGGTGCTACTTATCTCGAATTTTCCTGGATTGAAATTCTCCCTTTCCTTGAATTCCAATATTTTTAAAGTTTCCTTTCTTATCTTTTCCTCTTCTTTTGGTATATATGGAATTACATTTCCTATAATGTCCAGAGAGGGGATACCTGGATAACCTGCTCCGCTGACCGCCTGCAAGGTGGTGATTACCATATCATTTTCCCAATAGTCAAAGGATGGGTAGCTGCCAAGGATTGCCCCGATCGTGGAGCAATTTCCATTGGCAACAATATAGCCTTTCTTGTGTTGTATATCCATCAGTTTCTCATAATTTAATTCTGGTACAACCAGCGGTACGTCTTTCTCCATTCTGTTCCCTGAGGCATTGGTGAAAACCCGTTGATTTCTCTTTCGTAATTCTTTTTCTAAAATAGTAGAGTGCTCATCGCTAACTGCACTAAAAATTAAATCAAAGTTTTCCCTTGAGATGAGTTCAGGATCTGAGAGGTGAACTTCTTTTTCTACTGAATCCACTGTTATTTTCTTTCCATTTGAGGAGCCTGATGCGTATAATCCATCAATTTTAAACCATGGGTGGTTTTTCAATATGTCAATAAATTTTTTTCCGACAACTCCGGTAGAACCAAGAATTGCCACACTTAACTTATCCACTTAGAAAACCTCAGTCATAAAGTGCTGAATATTATTATCACTCCTGGTAATATAGTGATTTTTGGTAAGATCTGATAAACACTTTCTTTTGATTATCCTGATAACTTGTATCTTTGTGATGTTATGAGCAAAGATCATAAAAACCTTAATTCCATAATATATTAGAAATTTTTTTAATATTAGATTACCCATCGTAATACAAACTTGATTTGTTATTAACCTGCCACCTATTTTGATTTTACTGACACCTGAAGTGTGGACTAACTTATCTGACTTATTGAATACCCATTCACCATAAACTAAATGAAGTTACTGATTTGATGACTTTATTCGATTTCCTTCTAAACCAAGTATTTACCTTAAGACTGAAAATGCTGAGTATAGTGGAATTGCTTTGTTTTACAGCATCTGTTGTCTCCAAAAGATGTCTTGACCTCTAATTCCTTGACCCTTGGGAATAAGTGTCGACATCGATCTCATTTCATTCCTTAAATTCTTAAAGGTGCGGTATATATTTTATATAGATTCTATATTAAAATTTATTAACCTAAGTTTTAAATATTCAACTTACATTGTCAAAAATGGCGAATTACCACTTTCTCAAGAAACTCATGGTTATCGGTGAAAGACAAACCTTACAGAATATGGAAACCTATCTTTCCCTTGCTGAGGACAACTCAAAAATGCTCATTCAGATTTTCAAGGATCCATCCAAGGATATAGCGGATATTACAAGAACCATAGGATACAATGAAAAGAAAGCTGATGAAATGACACTGGAGATGAAAAGGGAGGTCACCTCAGGAGCAATTGGGTCATCGCTTATGGATAATTTTCTCCAATTAATAGAAAAATTTGACGACATAATTGACAAAACCTACTGGATAGCAAGAGAAATGAACAGAGCTAAAGATAGTCTCATCGCAAATGGATTCCAGATGGAGCCTATTAAGGGATTCTATGAGAATTTCCAGACAATTTTAAATAAGAATCTTTCAGCTTTACAAAATATAAAGCTAATTCTGGAGGATTCTGATATCGAAAACGTGAAGAAAATAAGGGGTAGAATTGAAGAGCTGGAAGAAAGTGTTGATGAGGTGAAAGACAGTGTTATTGACAGATTATACAGAACCTCCGAAAGCATTTCCTACCTGATGTTTAATCACGTCAACTCCGTTGTTCATACCCTTGACGATCTTCTCGACAATTGTGAAGATATATCTGATCTTGTTCTCAACACAATGATGTCAGTATCAAGATGATATTCCAAATACTGATACTTTCAATTCTAGCTATCCTTACTGCCTTTGTCGCCGGAAACAACCTTTCAGCAACGGTCGGCACAATTATTGGATCAAGAGTGGTATCAAAAATCTTTGGAATTCTAATTGGCATTTCCGGGTTGATTGCAGGCTTTCTGATAGAAGGAAAATTTTTGTCTAACTCGCTTTCAAAAATTCTTCCAGAGACAAACTACAACATTGTTGTTGTCTTGACAGTTTCGACTTTAATGTTTTTTATTGCTGCGTATGTCAGAGTTCCACTTTCACTGGTAATGGCACTGATTGGAACTTCCCTGGGAGTAGCTCTCAGAACTGGGTATAAATTTCAGGAACCATATCTTCTTCTAGTAATTCTTGCCTGGATCGTGTCTCCTGTTTTCTCAATTATATTGTCTTATTACCTCAACACGAAACTTGGAGATGCGGGAACTGTAAATGTTTGGAAGAGTGCGAGATTCTATAAGTTGAGCTTGATCATACTCTCTTTTGTGACTTCCTTTACTCTGGGTGCAAATACGTTTGGACTCCTGGGTTCTTTTGACCCTCACAGCATGTTCACATCTCCAATTATGGTGGTGGCAATTATTTTTGGTGCAATGGTTCTCAGTAAAGGCGTTTTAAAGAGAGTTGGTCAAGACTTGTATGCAATGAGATACAGAAACGCTCTTGTATCACTGCTGGTTTCAAGTTTACTTGTGGAAGGTGCAACTTTCATTGGAGTGCCTATTCCAAGCACCCAAGCAATGACATCTAGTGTTTTCGGTACGGGTCTATCTTATACCACCAAGGTAATCTCATTTAAACCGTTTCTGGTGGTAGTTCTCATGTGGATTGTTTCTCCATTGCTTGGTTTATTACTTGGTTTTACATTTGCATAATTGTTGGTTTTAAAAATCATAAAGGGTAGTCTTGTTGATTTTAAGATAGTATCTTTCGTATATTTTCATAAATCTAGTTCTTGATGTTAGTATTTTACTGTCGATGTAAACACTTCCATTGATTGATTTGATTATTGAAGACTCCAATCCAACTCTTACCAGCCTCCTTATGTCATCCATCATTTCCTGATCGAGAGGTCCAAGTAGAAAGTATTCAATCTTTCTGAATATGTTCAAGACCAATTCTCCCTCTCCCCTCATACCAGCTTTGCCTACAAGTGCTTGTAAACATAGAAATTTTTCATAGATGGGCATTTCCCTATAATATGGGAATGGAAATTGCTGTACAATTTTAATCTCATTTGTACCGTTTTGATCCCTCACGTAGATGGATAACTCTTTTTTTGAAGGTATTATTATTTCTGTTTCTAATTGATCTTCTGATACTTTATTGCTAAAGTCGAGATTGGTTCTTCCTGCCTCATTCCTGGAAGCTGGCAACTGGGAAATTACGCTATTCTTGTTTGGCAGTTTTCCTATCCATTCCAGTTGCGAGCCACTTTCGTTGACTGTTGTTATTTTGAATTTATCATCCCCTATATCAGAATCGGTGATGCGAAATGTTGTCTTATCTTGGCTGTTAAAATAAGAAATTAAGGTTGATATTAAGAAATATATGGTTTTCCTATTTCTTTCCTCCTTTCTTAAACCTCTAATTAGTGGATCATCTGCCAATAAAAACCCCTCCTGATTTCTCAATGGCTTCTGCAACATCGATAATTAGATTTACGGAACATTGAGCAAAAACTCTCATTTTAATGGAGTCGTACGTGTGCTGAACTAATATACCTCCATTTCTTTTGCTGTCCAAGACGTAGAATATACTTGTTCCATTTCTCATTTTTCTAATTAAACTTACGCGTTTTTTCCCGATTCTCTCCAGAAGGCTTTCCAATAAACCAAATTGATTTTTAAACTGCAAAATATTACCCGCCCTGTAAACCTTATTTTCGTTACTTTTAATTTCATTTAAGTTTACGAAGTTCATCAATGATGAGTCTAGATTTATTGCGACCCGCTCTGATGTTAGTCCCAATGTCTTGATATCGTTTGACCACAATGAAGAGTATCTACTTACCCCTATGAAAGAACCATTCTTGTGGAAAATGCAATTCTTTAGTGTGAAGCCATAATTGAGTAATTTTTCCACAATGTCGTAATCAATGTAAAAATTTTTGGAATTAAAAAGGACCTTTTCACTTCCTTTTCCTACCATCTCTAATTTTGTGATCTTGAACTCAGATGCTTCCATATCCTCCAATATTTTCAGGAAAACTGATTCTGGCATGGTGAGGGAAGTTTCTTCATCAGAACTTGATACTCTCCTAGCGCCTCTCGCCAGAATACTTAACATGGGGCTGTACGGAAATACCACCTGTCCCTTTTCATAACTTCTTAAATCTAAATCACCCCTGTGTATAAAATCTACTATGAATATGCTGCTTTTCTTTGAAAAGTTCTCCTCTAAAATTCTTTCAATGTCTATATGATCCAATATTCCACAATTGCTACTCTTATTTATTTTTATTTGCAATTTTATTTTCTGATATTTTATTAAATAATTATAATAGGGGAAGGTATTGTCTTGAGTTGTCAATTTACATAACTCTTGAGTTCTTTGGATATTGCTTTGCTGCAATGTTTGCAATAATGAATCCAATTGGAGCAGTTCCACCAATGGTCGTCCTGACAGATGGATATTCCATAAAGGATAAGGTATCAACAGTCAGAAAAGCAATACTAATGGCTGGTGGGATGGTTTTTGGCTTTGTAGCCCTGGGTTATTACATATTTGAAGGACTGGGAATAAGCATTAACGACTTCAAAGTAGCTGGCGGAATTTTGCTGTTCAAGGTTGCATTCGATATGCTTCAGGGAAAAATCTCAAACACAAAATTATCGAAGGAAGAAAATGAGGAGGGCAAAGATAGGGAGGATGTTGGAATAGTTCCCATAGGATCTCCTCTACTCGCCGGGCCTGGATCAATAACCACTGCTATTCTTCTCAATGAAAAAGCCTCAACATTTCAACTTAAGTTTGTTTTCATTCTGTCCATAGTCATCCTGCTTATTGTTGCCTATGTAATCCTGTACTTCTCCTCTGGCATATCTCGCAGACTTGGAAAAACTGGAACCACTGTGATATCAAGAGTTATGGGTCTTTTACTCGCTTCTATAGCCATCGAGTTAATAACCACTGGTCTTATGGCAATTTTTACAGGTTTCGTGCCATAAGTCTAGTATCTCAACATCTGCAGGACATTGTTTATTTCCTTGTAGCTGATCTGCCCTTCAGCTACAGATTTATCAAAATAGGAATAAACAAAGTCACTGACAGTGAGTGCTGAAATTATTCTTTTCTTGGAACCGTCTGGACCCTGTGGTACAATGGAAATAGACATATTTCCCCCTAACTCGCTGAATGCTCTCACCACTTCAAAGAAAAAACCATCAGTAAAATGAGTGGCCAGTTTTATTGACCTACACCCAATGTTCTTAATCTCATTGAATAGACCAAAAATTTCTATTTCATTGCTAAAATGAGATGATATGATGACCCTTTCTTCATTTCCCCTTATTTTTCCTTCATCATATTGAGAAAGATCCAAATCGATCATTATATTTGGAAATTCGAGTGCTATATCATAATACAAATTTGAAATGTATTTATCCGAACTGCGAAATGTGAAAATTGCATTCATCGATAAACCTTCAATTTTTCTTAGATAATTTTTGAGCTCAGTCCTACCTTTACTTCCTGATAAGTCCCATCTGATCTCTGGAATAAATTTAATTAGTTTCCTTTCACTTTCAATTCGACGTAACTGATCATTACTCTCCAGTTCTGGAATTACTGTTGCGATTATTTCGGGTTTTCCGTTTTCCCTTTTTAGATCTTTATAAGTGAATGTCATTTTTCCAGCTTAAAATTGTTAACTGATATAATAAGTTTGAAAAATATTCTTCAGCTTACCTTGAAATTATTATATCCTAGCATAGGATTATCTAGTGTTGAGGATTACCGAAAACAAGATTCTGAATATACTGGAGGTTTTGAATAAGATGGACATGATCGAAATAAAAAAGGGAGGAAAGTACAAAGTGATATCGAATAGTGGAAAAGATGAACCAATGGAAACCAGTGGAGAGTTTGTAGGATACACAATACTCGGAGAGGAAGGAGCATTGGTTTTTAAGATAGATGCAAATAAAAAATCCACCTTCAGATTGATACCCGTTTCCAATCTTATTGCAATTGAATTTGGTGAAACTGAACTGGTAACACAAAAGAAGGAGAATGGAGCAAAGGAGACTGTTAACTACATTAGCTGATTCTGAATTCCTTCAAATAAAAAATAAAGAACGCTTAATTACTCCACTTAATTAACCCACTTATGGAGAAAATTCCTGCAGATTTTAAATATACAAAAACCCATGAATGGATTAAGGGTGAGGAGGGAATAGTGGAGATTGGAATAACTGATTTTGCCCAGAGACAGTTAACTGACATTGTTTTTGTAGATCTACCCAAACCTGGAAAGGTCGTTAGGAATGGGGAAGTCTTGCTTTCAGTAGAATCAGTTAAATCAGCGGAAGATGTCTTTTGCCCGGTTAACGGGGAAGTGGTTCAGACCAATGATATTCTTGTAAACAAACCTGAATCTATTAATGAAGATCCATATGGAACATGGCTTGTGAGGATAAAATTAAGTTCTAAAGCAGAAAATCTATTGACTCCGGAGAAATATAGAGAATTAATTGAGAAATGAAGGATCATAAGGATAAATATTATAAATTGGCAAAAAAGACTGGATACAGAAGCCGTGCTGCCTACAAGTTGCTAGAGATTAATGGAAAATTCGGCATTTTAGACAGAGCAAGAAAAGTAATTGAGATTGGTTCTTCCCCTGGAGGTTGGACTGATGTACTTCTGGAAACAGAGCCTGAATTCTTATTATGCGTTGATATAGCAGGGAAAAAAACTGACGACTTTCCAATCTTCGTGAAAGGGGATGTAACAAAGGAGAATACTTGGGTTGATGTTAAGGATAAATTATCTGGCCTGAAGGTTGATTTAATCCTTTCCGATGCAATGGCACATACAACAGGACAGCATGACAGGGATCATTCACTCTCCATAGATATTTGCAATTCAATAGTAGATCAGGGCATTAAAGTTCTTCGAGTGGGTGGGAATATGCTGCTGAAACAGTTTCAGGGACAGTATACCAAGGAATTTGTGGATAAATACAAGGGTTACTTTAAGAGAAATTACATAACCAAGCCAAGTGTTTCCAGAAGTGAAAGCAGCGAGATCTATATCTTTTTTGCAGGTCTAATTGATTCACATTGATCTGACCTTTGTCTTAATGGATTCAGAAAATTCATACTCAATGATTGCGAAAATTCTTTCTTCGGTTGACTCGGAGAAGTGACTTTCCAAATTGTTAAGGATCGCTTCCTCCCTCAGTCTTTCCATTTTGTTCATTGCCCTCGTTCTCTCCATTTCCTGCTTCCAATCCATAACAAATTCTTCAGGAGAATGAAGATTGAAATTCTTGTGCTTCAATTTCCTTTTTTTTGTTATGTAACCCACCATCTGGGATACCGAGTATTCCTCTTCATAATGGTTTCCAAATGTTTCTTCATCAAGATCGAGTCCAACTACAGGGATTGACTTAGATTGAGCGTAAAGTACGGCCTGAGTGAATATTGGGGGAGGTGTCTCAACTTCTCCAAATTTAAGGAGGATTGTTCCGTAAATAAGCTCAAAGTCACTCATTTGAATTTCAAAAGGATCCTTTACAAATTCCATTAATCCCGTTGCCTCCTCTGGAGATATGCCTATCAGTATTTTACCAGGTTCGAAGGACACCATCAGATCCTTCAGCTTTTCACCCTCAGATACCAGCCCTTTAATTCCAAGGGCAACAATCATTCTCTTTTTTCCTCTTTTTACCTCGAGAACTTCCATGAAAATCAATAACCGCTTTCTTTGACAGATTCTATCTTTCTTCTTATGCTTTCGGAATTTTCAATGGATTTTAGTTCACTTAGAGAAAATATTGAAACACCCCCTATGCTGTCTCTAAATGTGTTTTCTATTGAAATAACAACAGGATCCCTCTCCAAAATATTGCAGAGATTTTTAAGGGTAGAAATTCTTCTTTCTATGTAGTTTTCTCCCTGATTTATGTCCATTACGAATAGAGATTCCTTTTTTTCTTCTGAGATTGCGTCGAAGGGAGATTTACTAAAGAACTCGGTCAGAAGACCAATACCCTTCAGTGTTTCCCTTACCTGCCCCATAAATCCGGTCAAATATTCTTCATCATTCTCGGGTTCCTTTACCCACTGCTTACAAATTTCCATTATGTCTAGACTTGTGCTTAAATCTTCTTCCATTAATTCACTTAATTTTCTGTATACATCCAGCGTAGTGGAATTTCCTGTTTCATACAGAGAAATTGACCTTCTGGAAATACCTATTTTGCCCGACAGGTATCCTATGGACTTTCCCTTGCTTGTTCTCAGCTCCTGCATTTTTTTACCGTCTATGTGCACATAATAACCGCCAGGACCCGAGTAAGTTACTGGTTTTTTGCCTTCAATATATTCCCTGAACGTCCACATATTCATAATCGGTATTTGATACCTGAAATACATTACTCCATCTTCAAGTATACCTGTTCCAGATCTTGATCCTATAACAAGTACTTGCATTTCCAGTCGTATGGAGATCCTTTTTAGATCATTTGCAATTTCGGGCTTAAGGGTGTCAATGTTATAGATAATTTTGATTGCCATAATCTCATTATCCCTTTTAGCAACTATATCAAAGGATATGGCTCCATCTAAGTCCATTCTAATTGGAGTGTATCCTCCCTTGGAACTTTCCTCCAAGACTTTCCTGATTGCCCAAGTTTTAAAATCTTCCAATTCGCATGCTGATCTCTAAAGAAGTATATTATTTTTATTCCAAATTCTAAAAGGTTTTTTTAACCAAAAAGTACTTTGTCCCGAATTTTAATCAGATTCTCATCTTCATTCTTTTCCGATATTTCATAAAGATCATGTGGAGCTCTGCCTAAAATAGCCTCAAAATTCATCAAAATTCCTCTTCTGAATAATGCAATCCTAGTCAAGTCTCCTGGTTTAGAATCCTTCAAACAATCTGTAAGTGGAGACCTACCCCTTTTCCTCAAAGGCGTGGAAAACATGTTTCCCATTTTGAAATTGTTTATGGCGACTATTTCATCCCCCGGGAATATACCTGCCTTTTGGGCCGCAGAGTCTTCCAGTACTGCCTCAACAATATTGGATTCTTTTGGAAGAATTAGGCCAAGATACCCATATCCCTTAACCTGATCTACTTCCTTATCTGAATACTTAAATTGAAGTTCTAAACCCAATCTATTAGCCTCAGCCTCGAAATCAATACTATCGGTTCCTCTTACATATTTTTGGAAAAACGGCTGGAAATCAAGTGCAGAAACTTCAGAAAGTGACTGCATAAAATCCTTTTCTGTAAACCCCTTGCCATCTTTATTATATTTATCAATAAGATGTTTAAAGACTTCGTCAAGGTTTTTTGATCCTTTAGTATATTCACTAATTCTGTTACTTAGCATTAACCCCAGTATTTCACCTTTTAGATAATATGAAACGTAGCTGTTAATGTTATTTGGGGATGACCGATACAACTTTATCCAAGCATCAAAAGAAGAATCGGACGCAGACTCATAATTTTTACCTGGCGTCATGTCGTATGCTCTGAACATTTTACAGAGATGCTCATAGTATTCTTCCTTAGAAATTAACCCTGATCTTAGTAAAATTATCATTCCAAAAAAGTTCGTTATTCCCTCAGATACCCACAGTAATGTGGTGTAGTTTTCTTCTTTGTAATTAAATGGTCCCAGTTCTACTGGCCTGATTCTTTTTACATTCCATAAGTGGAAATATTCGTGCGAAACTAAGGATAAAAAGGCGTGATAGTCCTCCTTGTTTCCGAATGTGAACATTGAAGCCCCTATTGTGGTAGAATTAAGATGCTCCAATCCATCGCCACCATTATTCATTAGATGAATGATGAAAACGTATCTCTTATATGGTATTGAGCCAAAGATGGACCTTGCTGTTTCAACAATCTTCTTAAGATCTTCAACTAAGCGGCTGGTATTTTCATTACCCGAACCATAAATTGCGATTTCATGCTCTTTTCCGTCAACTGTGAAAAGAAGTGATCTGTGATTTCCTATTTCAATAGGACAGTCAGAAAAAATATCATAATTTGTTGCCCTAAATCTGTTTTCTCCTATTTTTTCCATTCCGGTGGATATTTTCCAATTTTCATAGGGCTTGATCAGAAGTTCCACAGACTGATCCTTGTATCCTTCCAGATACATGAAAACGTTGGTTCCATTAAGGTATCCATGAGTGGTATCAAGGTGGCTCCCCCTGACATTTAATTCTCCTGCATAAACCTCATAAGAGATAATGAAGCTTTTATGGTTTCCATTAAGTAATTTCCAGGTGGATTTATCTTTTCTCTGGATATCTATTGTTTCATTTTCCTCGGTTTTTACCTTGAGCATCCTGACGTTTCTGCTGTAATCCCTTATGGAATATGATCCAGGAGTCCATGCTGGCATTGTGACCATTGTTATATCCTCAGAAACCGAATCCACGTTCATTGTTACCTGAAAGAATCCTGTAGATGGTTCCCTCATTTCTAGAATGTAAAGGACTTTCATTGATAGTTCCTCATGGTCGATTTTAGGTTTTAATTTAAATTTTTCCCTAAATGGCCGTGGAGATATTCAGTGAAATAAGTAATGACAATATCTGCTCCTGATCTGAATATTGATGTGACATACTCCAATATCACTTCTTCACTGAGCAATCCATCGTTGATTGCATTCATTATCATTGAATACTCTCCACTGACACCGTAAACGGCCAGTGGTTGGAGAAACTTTTCAGATGCCTCCTTTACAACATCCAGATAAAACATGCCAGGTTTTACCATTATTATGTCCGCCCCTTCCTTCACATCCAGGTCAATTTCCCTTAAAGCTTCCTTCGAGTTTGCCCAGTCCATCTGGTACGACTTTCTGTTCCCGAAAGAAGGTGTTGATTTCGCAGCATCCCTGAAGGGCCCATAAAGTGCTGAAGAATATTTTGCCGAATATGCCATGATTGGAATTTCAGGGAAACCATTCTCGTCAAGTTCTTTTCTTATTTTAGCTACCTGCCCGTCCATCATGCCGCTAGGGGCAATAACTTCGGCTCCTGCTTTAGCCTGACTGACAGCTATTTTCCCATAATATTCCAGTGTTATATCGTTTTCCACCACATTGTTTCTGGTAATGCCACAATGTCCATGACTAGTGTATTCACACATACAAAGATCAGTCATTACCAATAAACCTTCACCCTTCAAAATTGGAACAGCTTTTTGAACTATCCCATTTTCAGCGTATGACTGTGAGCCCACTTGATCCTTTTCTGCCGGAACCCCGAATAGGAGCACATTTTTTACTCCCAAGTTTTTCAGCACTTTTGCGTAGTCTTTTAAACTTGCCAAATCGTAACTTTTTATCCCAGGCATGCTCTTTATATCCGTAGGATTCTTGATTGTTTCGTCCACAAAAACCGGCATTACCAGTTTATCCAAATATAATCCAGTTTCCTTGACAAGTCTTCTTATCATCTCTGAACTTCTGAGCCTTCTGGGTCTATTTTCAGGGAACATAGTTAGAAATTGCTTTTGAATATATCAAACTATCAAGCCAAAAATCGATCTAAACCGATTCTAATAGCTTGTATGATGACCATCCTGTTTCATCGGTAACATTTTGGATATTGAAATGCTCATTCCCTCCACTATTTAGGAAGGTAAACCCATCCTTGTCGTGAATGTGAATCGAAAAGGTTGCATGGTGACTTATCTTTTTATAAAAGTCCTCATCACATATTAAGAATACCGTACCCGTAATCCTCAGTTCGTTAAGAATAGCAAGAAAGTCCCCGATGAAATTTTCACCGTAGGTGAAATTAAGAAAATCGGTTGAGAAAATATACACATTTGGTCTTTTAGATGAACCAGTGAAATACTCAATTGCTTCACTGGTAAAATCTTCAATCAGACTTTTCCCTTCAAGATTAATTACATATGGATTGGTTCTCTTTGTTTTTTCTGCTGTTATGTAATGCTTGAGATGCTCCGGGTCAATTGTAGCGTTAAGCAATTTTACTGATTCGTAACTGCTTGATGAAGCATCAATAACTCCCCTTTCATCTGCAATGGTTCTCCTGATTAATGTATTTTTGATTAAGTTTACAGCGTAATCAGTCCTGTCTGAAATTTCCATTCTGTGAACCAAAACCAGAGATCCGACATCTACGGTGGTTTTCTTTCCGGGAATTACGTTGGCAATATCCTCATTTCCCATGCTTATGGAAAATTGACTGTGCTCCTCTGTCTCAGGAAGAGGTATCTGCTTGTTTGGATAGGCTCCAGACAGGATAGGGAATACGGTAAATCTGCCGTTGAGTAGAGAATAGCTGAAGAACGGCATGGAGCCAAGGGAAAGCCCCCTTAGCTTCTCTATTCTCATATTCCTTATCATGTAGTTATTGTCTATTTCCAGACTCATCGTAACAACTCCGTCAGAAAAGTATTCCAGCTTATCGTTTGAAGTGGATTCAAGAACCACTATCAGTCCAGCACCACTTTTCTCCACAAGATCATTCTGTATCACAGAAAAAAGTGTAGTCTCGTCAATGTTATACTTTTGGGCTATTGCTTCAATTGAATCGAGAATGACCACTGGACCCTTGTCAATATTGTTCTCAACGAAAGAATACATTGCATTCAGCTCTGGAATTACCTCTTTTATGTCGAAGATGAGACCGCTGCCGACTGAGAAATCCTTTTCAACGTTTCTTTCTTCAAGTATTTTTTCAAATTTTCGTAACGAGTCAGTGCTCACATAATTAAATTGTTCTGTGAACTCAAACTTATCCTTATTGGTTTTATATGAGATCTTTTCTATAAATGGAAAAGCCTCCTTTAGAGGTTCATCATTAAATCTTGAAGATAAGAAATGAATTGGTTGATTTTCATATAGTCGTGAAGCTATTTCTAAGCTGAAAGTAGTCTTACCAGTACCTGGTCTTCCTTTCACGATCAGTGATTTCCCAAATTTCTGATTGAAGAATTCGTGAAAGATGTCAAGAGGATCACTCATTTGCGTCACCTGTTTTTGTAGAATTCAACTCATGTAAAGAATTCCTTACGATATAGTCTTTTCCGTTATGTTGGTGAAAAGTTTTTGAATATTCTGAATTAAATTTTAGTTTCACAGAATTTTTTCTGTGGACTGAAGATTTTTCTTTAAGCATGACTTAGAAACGTTAATTATTTCCGTATATATTATACTTATCGATTACAATAAATTTATGGCATTTAATTCGAATACTGCGATGCTTTTCAAGTTATAAATTGTGTTAAACGGTATTTGTATTTAAAAGTAAATAATTCTTTAACCATTATAGCCATATCGATTTATGAGAAATAAGATATCAGTAATAGGAGCAGGAAATGTTGGAGCCTCAGTCGCTCAATTTTTGGCAGTTAGGGACCTAGGTGATGTTTTTCTATTTGATGTTATAGAAGGAGTTCCAGAGGGAAAGGCTCTTGACATGATGGAGGGAACCCCCCATTGGGCGACAGACAGTAAGATAAAGGGTTTTACAACTGTGGATAAAACAAATTATTCTAACATGGATGGTTCTGATGTAATAGTAGTTACAGCAGGATTGGCCAGAAAGCCCGGGATGAGCAGAGATGATCTTCTGGCGAAAAATATTGAAATTATTAAGGATGTTGCTGAAAATGTAAAGAAATACTCGCCCGATTCCATAGTTGTAATAGTTTCTAACCCTGCGGATACCATGGCATATGCGTTCCAAAAAGTCAGTGGGATTAATCCCAAGAAGATAATAGGACTTGGAGGTTCACTTGATAGTTCTAGATTTAGAACTTTCCTTGCAGAGGAGATAGGAGTTTCAGTTACTGACGTGAATGCGTTTGTAATCGGTGGCCATGGTGATGATATGGTTCCATTTGTTCGATATTCTTCAGTCGGCGGAATACCAATAGAAAAAATACTCAGCCAAGAAAAGATAGATGAGATAGTCAAGAGAACGAGATTTGGCGGCGGAGAAATCGTTAACTATCTTAAGACAGGAAGCGCATATTACGCCCCAGGGATATCAATAACAGCGATGGTTGAATCCGTACTGAAAGACAAAAGAAGGATGATCCCATGTGCAGCGTTTATGGATGGGGAAATGGCCAAACATTACGGGGCAAATGGCTTGTTCATTGGATTGCCTATAATCATAGGCTCAAATGGAGTGGAAAAGATATTCAAGATTGATTTTAATGAACAGGAAAAATCTTTGTGGAACAAGACAGTTGAATCAGTATCTTCAAATGCAAGGAAAGTCGATGAAGTCCTAAAAGCCTGAATTAACTAAGGCTTGCGTTCATTTATATATTTTTTATAAAACTCTGGAAGTTCTGAGTAATGAATCGGATCGGTGGCGGCAGCTTCCATAAAGCCCTTAAGCCTCAAAAGACAAGAATCACAATTTCCGCAGGCAAGCTTGCCTCCGGCATAACATGAATATGTTAATTCGTATGGAGTTCCGAGGGATGTTCCGAGTTTTATTATCTCTCCCTTTGATAATTTTTGCAGGGGAGCTATGATTTTTATTGACCTGCCCGTGCTGTTCGCCAGACCTAGGTTCAGGGTTTCTTCCATGGATGATATAAAATCTGGTCTGCAGTCAGGATAACCTGAGTAATCAACAGAATTAACACCGATATACACACTCTCTGAATCTGTAACTTCTGCTATGGCTCCTGCAATTGATAGAAATATGATATTCCTCCCTGGAACGTATGTGTTGGGAATTCCTTGCCTTTCAAGTAATCCCCTTTCTATTTCTTGCTTGGATGTGAGAGAACTGCCACCAATTTGCCTCATGTCTATATTTATAATTCTTCTTTCAATCCCCAAACGTTTTGCCACTCTTTCTGATGCATTCATTTCGATTGAGTGCCTTTGACCATAATTAAAACTGACAGCAGTGACAGTTTGGTTATCCCTTTTGGCTATGGTGGCAACAGTCGAAGAATCAAGTCCGCCTGATAGTAAAACTACTGCATTTTTCAAATACCTTCACTCCATGTTGCGCTTTGTCCGGGGCCTTCGTAAAGTGTAAGTTCTATTTCGTTAACATTGCTGGGAAATTTTACCTTGGATAATATTAGATGGCAAATGTATCTTGATAATTCTTCACTTGAACTGTGTGTAATCTCACATTTATAAATGAACTCGTTTGGTATGCTTAGGGTTTTGCCTTCGTATTCTATCAATAGGTTCTCTCCTTGATTTACGTATTTAATATCCTTTGATTTCGTTGGAACTATCAGCCTGTGATCCATTTCTTCTAAAATTTCCCTGATAACTTTTTTGATAACTACAAAATCCATTATCATTCCATTTTCAGGTTGTCCCTTTATTTTGATGTCAACGGCGTAATCGTGTCCATGCAGACGTTTACATTTGCTATGAAATGGAATGAAATGGGATGCCGAAAATTTTAGATTGCTCTCCCATCCATTTACTTTGACGGTCATTATTCCTTTTTCTTTCTTTCCTTCATTTTTTTCCATACATCATCACCTAACATTCTCAAGTTGTTAAATTGCCCTGCACCTTCTAACCATTCCCCTCCATCAATAGTAATAATTTCACCGTTGATATAAGAAGAATTTTCACTCAAGAGATATAATATTGGATTTACCAGATCATCAAAATTTCCTATTCTTCCCATTGGATTTTTTTGGGAAAGGTAATCCTCCACACTCTGTGAAGGCATCAGATTATTCCATGCACCTTCTGTCTTAAAGGGACCGGGTGCTATACCATTTACTCGAATTCCTTTTCGTCCCCATTCCACAGCTAGACTCCTCGTCAATGCTCTTAACCCTCCCTTAGCAGCAGCCGAAGGCGTAACGTAACCTGAACCTGTATCGGCGTATGTAGCCAGTATATTTACCACGCTTCCCTTTGCACCATTTTTTATCCATAATTTTCCAGCGCAAAGGGTAGCATTTATAGAACCCATCAAGACTATGTCGATAACAGACTTGAATGCATTTATTGATAAATCCTCTGATCTGGAAATGAAATTCCCTGCAGCGTTGTTTACCAATCCATCCAGCCTGTCTTCCTTGAATATTTGATTGATATAATCTTCAATCCTTTGGTAATCTCTTATGTCTGAAACTATATATGAAAATCGGCCTTCTGTGTCAGAGTTAATTTTTTTCGTCTCGAGTAGCTTTTCCTCCCTTCTGCCAAAGGAATAAACTCTTGCTCCTAAGCCGCAAAGTCTTACTGAAATTTCCCTTCCGAGTCCAGAACCTCCGCCTGTGACCAGGTATGACTTTCCTCTGAAAAAAGAGTTTTCATCCATAACATGGAAAAAGCAACTCAGCCTAAAAAGTTTGCACAAAATCGACGATCATTGTTAGGAAAACCGATAAAAAGTGCTTATTCAGATAATAAAATATACCCTTTTGTTATCAACTCCCTTATGGGCGCGTGGCCAAGCCTGGATATGGCAACAGCCTCCTAAGCTGTAGATCAGGGGTCCGAATCCCCTCGCGCCCGTATTTCAGTTGGAAATGAAAATCCTTGCTGGTTTATTCTATCCTTGGAGCCAGTAGGAATTTGGCAGTTTTCATTGCGTCTTTCTCTGGAAAACTGAATTCTATCACTAAAGGATAATCATTATTGAAGGCAAGTTTCAGATTGTCCGAAAATGTCACAGCTCTTATTATCTTTGAAAGATAATCCAGTGGATAACTGCTTGAAGCATTTTCTGACGCTTTTAACTCTACCAGGTCATTGCTCTCTAGAACGAGATCAACTTCCTCCGATTCACTTCTTGAACTGGCTTCAAACCTCTTTTCAGTTATGCTGAACCTGATGGAATCTCTTACGTCATTTGCTGCCCTCAGAACCCTATCTAGATCAGCCTTTCTCATAACAACATAGTTTTTGGGATCTACTGAAGGAAGTTTAGGTGAATTGACAAAGGAATCAAGGGTAGAGATTGTCTTTGTGAGAGTCCCAAGTACAAATTTTATCTTGTTTCCAGAAATGTTTACCACGAGATTTTCAGACTGTGAAGCTAGTCTAAGAACATTTCTTATTTTGTCCAATTCCACTGAAACCTCAACTTTTTCGTCAAGTTCATAAAGGTCAAAGGAACCTTTTGGAACAAAAAGGTCCACCATTGCTATCCTGGCTGCGTCTATTGCCCTAACTCTAAGACCATCGTTGTCAAATTCTAACTTTGCTTCGTTTGTTACTGAACTCAATATCTCAATGACTTCCTTCATATTGCTTATACTGGAATTTAATTTCATTAGGTATGTTAAGATAATCTTCAAGATAAACTTTTTTCAATATGGATCAATATGTGTTATCATATCAGATTACAACCTAAAGAGCAAGAAAGTCACTGCTCCTGCCGTATGGATGAATATTTAAATGAGTATTATGAATAATCAGATCAACAGGAGTAAGGTAGGGAATTTCCGAATTTACTGGGCCAAAAAGTGATGCAACGGCAGAACTCTCTAAGGGAAGTACACGATCCATAAACACGCTTTCTGTGCCTGTTGGATAAACACCCATTTACAATGGCAATGCCGTGCTATACAACCACATTTGGGGCATGTCTGTGATGTGAATTTCGGATAAAAATACATCATAGATTTGTTCAAATCCTCTGCTTCCTACTTAATTAATTGCTGCAATTGAAGTATCCAAGTGTCTGTACAACCTTTAATAAGCGTATTGCATAGGGCATATAGGAGTGAATAATGGCCCAAAAAGACTTAGTATTAGAGGCTCTCAAGTTAAATAATTATGAGGAATTATTCCGAGATATTCCAGAAGAAGTAAGAAGTGGGATAGATTCCATTGGTAAAGGAATGACTGAACTGGAGTTATTAAGGGAATCTGATAAGATTGCCTCCTTAAATAAAAGCCACATGGATATTTTTCTGGGTCTGGGGGCCTATCAAAGATTTATTCCATCTTCTATAAATAATGTAGTAATGAGAAATGAATTCATAACCTCATACACCCCCTATCAGGCAGAAATTTCTCAAGGGATGCTCCAGGCTCTTTTTGAATACCAATCGTTAATATCGGATCTGTCCGGCATGGATGTAACCAACTCTTCGATGTATGATGGTCCTACAGCGCTCGGAGAGGCTGTGAGAATGGCCCACCGTGTGAATGGAAAAACAAGAGTTATCCTGCCTTCCAATACACGAAAATCTCATCTTCAGGTTCTACATACTTACATTGACGGGCTTGGAATATCCGTAGAATATTACGGAGTCAATGATGATGGCACCATTGATCTTGAATCAATCAAAAACCTCATTGATGGAGATCTTTGTGCGATTGTTACTTACAATCCATCTAATTTTGGTACGATCGATCCTGGAGTCACTTCCATTGTCGAGATAAAGGGAGATGCTTTGCACATAGCATATTTTGACCCAATATCTGTTTCTATTTTAAAGGCCCCTGGTGAGTATGATGCAGATATAGCGGTCGGAGAGGGTCAAGCCATGGGTGTTCCGTTATACTATGGAGGTCCATATCTCGGATTATTTTCATTCAAAAACAAATATGTAAGAAAATCACCTGGGAGGCTTATCGGAAAAACTACAGATGTAAGCGGTAATGATGCTTATGTTATGACACTTCAAACTAGGGAGCAGCACATAAGGAGAGACAGAGCAACGAGCAATATATGTACGAATCAGGCCCTTTTGGCGGTCGCAGCATCTGCATACCTTTCAATTCTTGGAGAAAAAGGCTTGAAGTGGGCAGCGACAAAGAGCATGAATAACGTTTCTGCAGCATTAAAGGCATTAGAAAAAATCAGTTATGTGAAGCAATTCAAGTGGAAAAATCCTTTTTTTACTGACTTCATAGTTGATGTCGGTGAAATGTCCGGTAAGCTTTCTCCATATCTCCAAAGAAATAACATTTTGGGTGGAATGAGAACTTCAGAGATATTAAATGCTGTCGAGAGAAAGAAGAATGATGCGGTTTTTTTTGCGGCAACAGAAATGATAACCGAAGAACAAATTGATCATCTGGTTAAGGTTATGGAGTTGATACAATGAGTTATCATCAGGCGGTTTACGATGAAAAATTGATTAAGGAAATTGATTCAGGGAATACATTCAGCATCGACGGATTGGAAGATGTATTGATTCCAAAGGAATTAAAAAGGACAAAACTCTCACTTCCGGATATTGCAGAAAATGACGTTATCAGGCATTATGTGAAGTTATCACAGATGAATTACGCTGTTGATACAGGTTTCTACCCCCTTGGCTCATGCACTATGAAATTTAATCCAAAATTTGCAGACAAAATTGCAAATGATGACCGATTTTCCAGCATACATCCCCTTGTCAATCCAGACTACGCTCAGGGGAATCTCAGAATAATGTATGAACTCAAAAGGTATCTTGCGGAGATATCCGGAATGGATGCAGTTAGCCTTCAGCCACTCGCAGGTGCCCACGGGGAGTTCACATCTCTCCTCGTGGCTAGGAAATACATGGATGACATGGGAATGTCACAGAGGAATGAAATAATAATTCCGGATTCAGCACACGGAACAAACCCCGCATCTGCCACAATGGCAGGTTTCTCTGTAGTTCAGATACCATCAACAAAGGACGGAAAGATCAACCTTGACGCATTGAAAGAGGCCCTGGGTGAGCAGACTGCAGTTTTTATGATAACAAATCCCAGTACACTTGGCGTTTTCGAATCAAATATTGTAAAGATAGCAAAGATGGTTCACGATAATGGGTCCCTTCTTTACTATGATGGGGCTAATCTTAACGCAATCCTTGGATATACATCTCCAGGTTCGATGGGATTTGATATGGTGCATTTCAATCTGCACAAAACATTTGCAACCCCCCACGGTGGCGGTGGTCCTGGTGCTGGCCCCATAGCAGTAAAAACGTTTCTGGCAAAGTATCTGCCTTATCCAAGTGTTGAAAAGGAGGGAGATCACTACGTGCTTAAGGAAGAGAGGCAGGACAGCATTGGCAGAGTGGCCGGTTTCCAAGGATCATTCATAAATTTACTCAGAGCTTGGGCATATATCAAATACAAGGGAAGTGACGGTCTATTGCTTAATACAAATAAGGCAGTCGCTAATGCAAATTATATGGCATCAAAACTGGAACCTATTTTGAAATACAAGAGCAATGGACTGAAAAAGCATGAGGTGATAGTATCCACAGAAAATGTAGGAAAAAGTGCCATGGATGTTGCCAAATTTATTATTGATAAAGGGGTCCACGCACCAACGACTTACTTCCCGTTAATCGTTCACGAGGCAATGATGATTGAACCAACCGAAGATGCGAGCATAGAAGATATGGACAATTTCTGTGAAATCATTAGGGAGGCAATTGAAACTGACGACGATGAATTACGCAAAATGCCCGAGCATCTCAAGATAGGCAGAGCGGATGATGTTAAGGCAGCAAAGGATCTTATACTCAGGTGGTAAGATCTGGCTTTTCCCTTAAACACTATGAAAAAACCTGACTATCACATAATAGAAGTAAAGATGTTTGTCGATGGGAGAATTTTAAAATTGAAATGCCAGAAAGAATATGAAGGTAGATTATGTTACTTATACAGGTCTGAATTTTCTTTTTTCAGATTCGTAAATTTCGCCATCTGAGCCTAAAAGATTGAGTATCTCATCCAGTTGCTTAGAATCTATTCCTTTTGACGAAAGTTGATCAAGAATCTCCTGGTATGTTATTCCACCAATCAGCCCATTTTCTTTGACCAGATTCAGTACCTGTTCCTTAAGAACCAAAGCGGCTTCTGATACATTGTTAGTGTCTGATGCCAGTAAAAGCTCTTCCAGTGGACCTATATTTGGGCGCTCATATGCCTCTATGGCCTTTTTACATCCTTCTGCTTCTTCCTGATTAAATCCCATTGCAACCAGTTGGTCTTCCGTGAGGTCTGGGGACTTTTGCAGTTCGTGCAAAATTGTGATTCTTCTTTTGAGATATGAAAGGGATTGTGTTTTCCAGTATTCGGAATCGCTTTCTTCAACTGTTCTCACACTTTCCGGGTTGATGTTGATGAAAAACTTACCTTCTGGACTCTTGAAATAGCTAGTTCTTCCAATGACCATTACCTCATCGTTTTCTTTTACTTTATCGATTTGAAGCTTGGTTTCTTGGTTAAAATCTTTTGGAAAAAAAATCAGGTAAAAAGCCCCTGTCAAATCTGCTACCACCATCTTAATCATGTCTCCTTCGCCATTCTTCTGAGTTATCTTACCACAAAATAGGATGCGTCGGCCGACACTGCCTCCCTGTGTTATGAAGTACTCCTTTTTATTTTCCTCATCACCTTCCAGCGTAGTTAGGGAAGTGTTTCTTAATTCCTTTGCAAATATCCATCTTGCGGGTTCTCTTTTCTTTTCGTTCAAAATTCTTCACCACTTTTAATTTGATTTAACTCTACAATGTCCTCTTTCTGAATGATTTTGATTTGTGTTGATCTCAAAGTTAACCCGTTGTTTCCATTTCTCAAATTTCCACTAATTCTCAGTGCGTGATGCATTATATTTGTGGATATTTTTTCCTTGATTTCTCTCTTGAGCGGTGGTTTCTTCGGATCATTCAGAAATTCTTTCGTGATTCCTGCTAGCTCACCTAAAGCATCCAGTCCTGCGCTTACCTGAATAAAATCTGTTCCATCATCCACTGTGAAATATGCAAAAATGTCGTAAATTAGTGGACTTTCTGGGTGATCATAACACCTGATATCATCAACTCTCTGATTGCACTGGCTACACTTTGCAAATAATCCACTTTTTTCTCCAATGTTTAATGCAAATCCAGTAATTGTTATTCCACCAATCGGCGACTTAACATCAGAAATGTATGAAATTGGGCTACTCTTTGGCAGCTCTATTTCAGGATATTCAACATTTGCCTTGTCGGAAATGTTCAATCTGTAATATCCATTGAATTCATCGAGC
>JAJZYV010000181.1 GCA_021797955.1 Thermoplasmata archaeon | reverse complement strand
GGAACTCCAGACCATGCCTTTAAGGGATCTCCAGTTTTCATGTTAAGATCAAGACATATACTTGTTAACAGTATTTAAAACATTTCGTTATAAACTCTTTTTTTCTGTTTTGTAGGAAGTATATGTTCTCCACTGTGTGCTTCTCTTATTATGGACACTCAAGTTGGTTTAACACTAACTTGCCTCAACTATAAATTTTTAAATAAAGATGCTCTATTTGTTCTATGGCAAACGAAGAACATTCAAAACCGATAGCAGACACTTTAGCAAGCGCAAAGGTGTATGACCTCGGACAGCCTTATTGGAAAGGGATGCCTGTACATCCTGCAGATCCTCCATTCATGTACTTTCTGTACCGCTATCATGAGCACACACAGTTTTTGTTTGAAAAAGTAGCGCCAGGCTTTGCTGATTCAATAGGGTATGTTTCAACATCAATGCATTCTGGAACTCATTTTGATCTTCCTATCCATATGTCAAAATCGCTTAAGGTTATGGGCCATGATATAACTAAATACGAAAGTGATGAAGGATACAGGAATCTTCCTGATCCTCTGATAAGCGTCGATCAGGTTCCACCGCTGGTATTGAGATCTGTGCTTCTTGATATACCCACTTCAAAAAATATGGACATACTGCCGGAACGTTATGAGATTACTCCAACTGATCTTGAAAGGGCTCTAAGCTTCGAATCTGTTGCTATAAACAAAGGAGACTGTGTATTGATCAGAACCGGTTATTCAAGATTCTTTGAAACGGATGCTGACGCATACTTGCACAAATTTGCAGGACTTGGAGTTGACGCTGCCAAATGGATCGCAGGAAAGGGTGTGAAACTACTGGGCATTGACAATTTAGCGGCTGGGGTGCCGACACCATTTGCAGTCCACAATGTGATATTAACCGATAACGGCATCTTCCTGATGAAAAGTCTTAAACTGGAAGAACTGGCAAAAGACAAAAAATATATCTCAACAGTTATTGTTTCTCCACTAAAAATAAAAGGCGGGGAGGCATCGTTGGTAAGGCCAGTTGCACTGGCTTAACCCACAATTACTTTCTAAATTTAAATAATCTTTTTAATTTTCGCTTTGAGACTTCCAAAAATTAATAACTTTTGTACATCTATAGTATTTGATATAAAATGTCTGAAACAGAAATCAACTCTTATAAATCAGAAAAATTCTGGGTAAGTCCATTCAACTTTCCCGCTTTGAGTGAAAGTAAACTGAATCTGCCAAAATCAGTTCAAATTCACGATGTTACACTGAGAGATGGGGAGCAGACTCCAGGAATTGTGTTCAACAAACAGGATAAAATGGCTATTTCCAGAGCCTTAAGTGAAGCAGGTGTTCACAGAATAGAGGTAGGAATGCCTGTAATTTCTGCAGAAGAGAAGAGCGCAATAAAATCCATAACATCAGAAGGACTGAAAGCTAAGATCTTCACTCTGGCAAGACTTATAAAGGGAGACATAGATGAATCCGCCCAAGTTGGAGTGGACGGTATTGTTCTTGAAACGCCTCTTGGAGTACCAAAGAGAATGCAACTTGGCTGGTCCTTTGAAAAAGCACTCGATCTTACTCTTGAGATGATAGATCATGCCAAATCATACGGACTGTTTGTGTCATCCTTCGGTGTGGACACGACAAGGGCTGACATGAGTGAATTTCTTAAATTCGCAGAAGAGGTTTCCAAAACTAAAGCTGATTCTATGACAGTTGTGGATACCTTCGGATGCATATCATACGAAGGAATGTCATACCTCATGGAGAAGGCAAAGCAGGTTACTAAAAAACCACTAGAGGTCCATACACACAATGATTTTGGGTTAGCAGTGGCCGCTTCATTTGCCGCAGTTACACATGGTGCTTCAACTGTACATGTTGCCGTTAATGGTATAGGTGAGAGGACGGGAAATGCATCACTGGATGAGATACACATGGGTCTGAAATATTTGTATGGCATAGATACCGGAATAGACAGTTCAAAGCTTGTAGAGATATCTAAACTTGTAGAATCAAGCTCAAGTTTCAGGGTTCCCACTAATAAACCTTTTGTTGGTTCAAGGGCGTTTGGAAGAGAGAGCGGCATTTCAGTGGCAGGATGGGCAAAGTATAACCTAGGATCTGAACCTGTATTGCCGGAACTGGTTGGAAACAAGCATGAAGTAGTTGTAGGCAAGAAAAGTGGGAAAGGCTCTATTCAATATAAACTGAAAGAACTCAAGCTTTGGAAAGATTCAATTACAGAAGAGCAGCTTGAATCAGTGATGAACAAAGTTAAAAACAAGTCACAGTCAGAAAAAAAATCAGTAAACGATAATGATTTTATAGAGATAGTCAAAGAGACTATCAATTAAATTATTTTTTTCCGCTAATGCAAAGTTTCCATATTTCTTCCCAGTTTAATGGTATTTTATTTACTTCCACGTTGAAAGAGGCCAGTGCATCCGAAATACCGTTAGCTATTGCTGGAGGAGCTCCAATTGCCCCTCCTTCTCCCATGCCCTTGTAGCCCCCAGGGGTGTCTGATGGACTTTCAAGGGTCTCAATAACAAAGCTGTCCGGTACATCTCTTACTGACATGGGTATATAATCCCACATGGACGAGGTCATAAGCACTCCATCATCGTCATACTTTAATTCCTCAAACGTTTGCTGAAATCCATGTGCAATAGTTGACCCATGTATCTGTCCTTCAGCACTGGATGGATTTATAATAACGCCCGCATCGTCTACAACAAAATATTTCAATATTTTCATCTGGCCGGTCTCTATGTCAATTTCAGTAAACAGTGCATGCCATGCATAACTTACCACTGTGGTATCTGACGGAGCTTCATATACCGCAGAAGCCTCCAGTTCAGGCTCCATGTTTTCTGGAAGAGAGGAGGATTTCCTGTACGCTATCATGCCAATCTGTGACAAATTGATATTCTTTTCCGGGTCATTTGTGTCATATACTATACCGTCTCTTAAATCCACCTGATTCTCGTCTGTTTTAAGCAGGTACGCTCCAACCTTAAGTAGTTTGCTTCTAAGCTTTTTTGAAGCAAGAAGAACTGCGTTCCCTGCCGTCACTGTTGATCGACTAGCCCAGCTTCCAAAGCCATAGGGATCACGTTCCGTGTCTCCTTCAGTTACGTATATATCGTCAACATTTACTCCCAGATAATCGGCCGCAACCTGTGCAAATATAGTTTCATGTCCCTGACCACTGTCCTTAACTCCGAGATACACATTCACCTTTCCACTCGGTGTGATTCTCACTGTAGCTTTTTCGTAACCACCGACGTCCCAGCCAAGTATTTTCTGGAGCCTCCATGAGGAAGGTGCAGTGTATTCTGAATATACTGCAAGTCCTATGCCAAAATATTTCCCTTCTTTCCTGGATTTATCTCTTAACTTCACCATTTCATCGTATTTCATAATTTCCGTTATTTTCTCAAGTCCTTTTACGTAATCTCCACTGTCATAGACAACTCTCGATGGGCTTGTGTATGGAAACTCTTCCTTTCTGACCAGGTTCATCATTCTTAATTTCACAGGATCAATTTTTAACTTCCTTGAGGCAATATCCATAATCCTTTCCATAACAAAAGATGCAACAGGTCTTCCGAAACCAATGTTTGGGGACCAAGGGGCTTTGTTGGTTGTTACTGCAGTAACATCAAATCCGTAGTGTGAAAATTTATAGGGGCCAGGTACAGTTACCGAAGCAACCATAACCGGTTGTACCTCAGCCCAGAATGTTGTGCCGGCACCCACATCAGCAATAATCCGATCGTAAACCGCAACTATTTTTCCACTCTTTTCGAAACCAGCCCTTACTTGGTGTATCTGGTCCCGTTCATGTCCTGTCAAAAGCATGTGTTCGGTTCTGGTCTCAACCCATTTTACTGCTTTTTTTAGCTTCATTGATATTGCGTAAACGGCAACTTCATCACCATAAACAGAAGACTTAGGACCAAAACCTCCACCTACATCGAGCGCATATACTCTGATTTTATTTTCTGGAAACTTGAGAGTTTCAGCGATGTAAGTTCTTAGAACATGTGGAAACTGGGTGCTGCTCCAAACATCCATAGTATCACCGTTAAAATATGCCATCTGTACTCTGGTCTCTAGGATTACTGCGGTACTCCGACCATTCGTAAAGGTCCTTTCGATGACAAGCGGGCATTCATCTATAATGGCGTCAAGATCTGAAGTTGATTTATAACTGTCTCTGAATAATACATTGTCATTCAAATCATCGAATACCTTATTATTTGGATTTTCTAAGGCTTTAAACGGATTCAATATAGGCTCCAAAGGTTCATAGTCAACCTGTATGGTCTCTGCTGCATCCTCTGCTATATACACTGTCTCAGCAACAACCGCCGCTACAGCTTCTCCATTGTAAGTAACTCTTTCAACAGCAAGTGGTCTTCTTACAGGTTCTTTCAGATCCGGGAGGTGCATCCAGTAACCCAGATTTAGATTCGAGAAGTCTTTTCCGGTAAAAACCGCTATAACACCTGGCATTTCCAGGGCTTCATGTGAATCTATCTTCAAAATTTTAGCGTGTGCATAGGGTGACCTTACAAAGCTAACGTGGTATATTTTTGATTGAATCTGGACATCATCAGTGTATGTCCCTTTCCCTTGAATTAAATCAAAGGAATGTTTCAACTTGACACTTGTTCCAACATATTTTTTAAAATTCTGCTGATCTTTTTGCAGCTCTAACTCAGTGAAAGTCTTCATTAGAATTCCTCTTAGACATTATGGAAACTATCTTTTTTAATCTTATGTATAGTTAATTTTACAGTTTTGGTGATTTTAAAGACGTTGTCAAGTTACGGTTGATTTTTTTGAGTATGAATTTCAGCGATCCTATGGATACTATGTTCGAATGTTGAAAAAACGTGTTTTTAACTATAATTAATTACATAGGATAGTTTCTATTTTCAAATTATCAACTAAGATTTAACAATGTCTTTCAGTATCTCCGAT
>JAJZYV010000180.1 GCA_021797955.1 Thermoplasmata archaeon | reverse complement strand
CAAGTTTGAAGACGTATTGATGAACGATAGGGAGTTTCCCTGTGCGTTGGCAACGTAGATGCAGTTATTGACATAATCAAAAGTTACACCAATTGGATACTTTCCTACTTCAATAGTGCTTACAACCTTATTGTTATAAAGGTCTATTACAGATACAGAATTTCCCAGGGAATTCGCTACATATAGTGTATTGGTTTTGTTGTCTAGTGCAAGACCGTAAGGATATCCACCCACTTGAATGGCCCCCTCCAGTTTATCAGTATTCGTGTTGACAATGGAAACAGAATTCGTGAATGAATCAGTCACGTAAATCATATGATTTAATTTGTCGAAAACTCCTTCTGATGGATGAAATCCATTGTATACAGGTGAGAGATTGTTACTTTTCAGTGTTCCATTGTTTAGAAATAGTGTCGAAACAAGACTAACCGCCGTACCTGCCTTATATTCATTTAATACGTATTTGACATGAGTTTTCTCCTGTCCTCCTGCAGAAAAAGAGGTGAAAATTAATGAAATGATGAGAACCACCATAATGATAGCTATTACCCTCTTTTTCAATTATGTATCACCATTAATTTAATTTGAATAATCTGCATATTTTTTAAAATTTCTCTTGGATCATCCAGCTCAAGCTTTCAGGAATTGCATTGGCTCCTGCAATCTCTCTGAAGACAAGGGCACTGGGACGGATATATCGCTTCTTTGTCTCATAGTCAACCATTATAAAACCAAATCTCTTTGAATAACCGCTACCCCACTCAAAATTATCACAAAGAGCCCATGTGTAATAACCTCTCACATTTGCACCTTCCTCTATTGCCTTTTCCAGATAACTCAGATGAGAAACTATATACCTTGGCCTGTAAACATCGTTTACGTCAGCCAATCCATTTTCCGTAATCATCATTGGCAATCCATATCTATTATGATAACTCATCAACACATTGTAAATGCCTTCTGGATATATTTCCCAGCCTGTGTCAGAAACAGATCTTCCATCGAGGGACTTTTCCATCGATATCCACCCTGTGTCGTACCCCAGACCTTTGACGTTTTCATAGCCATTTTTGGTTCTTCTCACCACATTCCTGCTGTAATAATTGACTCCAATCCAATCAATTCTACCCTTAAGGTCCTCACGTAGGGAAGCTCCATGATCCAGCTTTCTTGCCTCGCGTGCCCTCACATACCAGGAAACATCGCCGTGAACAAGTGCATCAAAGAATGAATATCTCTGCTCATATTCCACTATCTCCTTAATTCCAGGGTCCTTATTCTCAAATGATTGAATATCTCCATTTGCATAAATTACCCCTACTTCCTTGTTTGCAATGCTTTTGATTGCATCATAGGCTCTGGCATGGGCCTCCACAAAATATTTCATTCTGATATGGAAGGAAGGAACAGTTTTATCTTCACTACATGTCTTGAATACCTCATTTGGTTCATTCATCGTGCAGAATTCATCCACTATATCCTTGAATTCCGAAGCGATAAAGGCTGCAAATTTCGTAAACTCAACGACAGTTCTTCCATCAAAGCAGTTTTGTATGGTATTCCCGGGATGGTGTGATCTTTTTGAAGGATCATTTATCCACTTCGGAAGTGCCCAATGAAATAGATTTAATATTGTATGGAAACCTTTTTTTCTTAAATCCAGAAAAATATCCTTGTAATGATTGACTGCCCCAGCATTGGCCAGTTTTTTCAATTGCACCAGGTTCTCCTCCGATATTCCTATTTTCAGAATGTCACCCTTGTTCTCCTCTACACTCACAGCAACGGATTCAGTGGACTTCGGGAAAATTCTTGACCACTCTATTCCAATCCTGGCACCATTCATATTGATACTTTTGGCAATTGCATGATCAGTTTCATATAAATCCCAATATGCCGCCCCATTGGATGGATCATCCCCAGAAACCAGCCCCTGTTTTGTGTTGTATTGGTCATTTGCCCATATGTACCAATCGCTATTTTCGTCTTTGTCGGACAGGCCCATTTCTGACTGGAAACCAGCCTGCGAAAATCCAAATATAAATCCCTTTGGAAACACGGCTTTTCATTTAACTTTGTTATTTTAACTTTTTATGGGCCGTTATACTCATTCCTGTAGTAAATGAGCCCTTATTTCAAGATAGCTCATTTTGATGTCCTCAATTGATGATGTTTTTCCTCCAACTGAGTATTTCTTCCCTTTGGACTGTATAAAGAACGTATTCCTTACAAATGGAATCTTTTCAACCTTCTCAATTTTCCCTTCCAGCACAACCTTCTCTTCGAGTAGATAACCTTCAAGATAGCAGTTTAATTTATACTTGTGGAGAAGGTAAAATTCTATAATATCGCAGGCAAGCCAGATTGTTCTGAACCTGATGCTCTCCCTTTCTATTTTATCTATGAAAATGTCGGCATATTTCCATAGTGATTGATTAAAATAATATGAAACTACATGAATAAAGTTATCTTCCTCTAGATAAAGTGCAATCTCATCCTTTCTTGACTTGGATTCGATTCCCATTATGGATGACTCTCTGTCTGAGATGATCAATAGAACGGGTTTTCCCTTCATTGTTCTTATGAAGCAATTGCAGTTAATTTCTGTATTTAGACTCTGAGAACCCGAAAGGAAAACTATTATGCAGATTGTTGCGTTCTTTGCAGATAGATGCTTGATGAGAGGTAGCAAGATCATATATCTCTCGTAATCAACTGATAGGATGAGTTCATCCTTTGTGTTTTCAATAAGATCCTTCATTTTTTCGGTAATGTTTTCCTCACCCTCAATCATAGAAATGAATGTTGATTGATTTCTCCTGTTGAAGGATTTTCTATTTCTGACATGTCTTTCAAGAGTTATACGATAATTTTCGATCCACTTCTGCTCCCTTTCCATGATCGTGGCTATAGAAATGGCCTTGTACATTTTCTTCTTACCAAAACTACTTTCTATGAATCCTTTCTTTTGCATAGAGCTGAATAAATCATAAACCCTCGGTTGCGGGATTCCAGTTTCTTTTACTATCTGTGTGGAGTTCATTGAACCCTTCAGAAGAAGTGCCTCGTAAATTCTGATCTCATACTTACTGAATCCTATCCGCTCTAAATTCTCGAAAATATCCTCTGGCACTTTTATCACATGCGATATGGCGAAAATATAAAAATAGTTGCCATATTTAAATTCTTTTAAATGTTTTTAAAAGCGGGATATCTCAAACATCTGGTAAAATGATCCTTTTCTTCCGATAATCTCAGTCGGGGAGTTGTAATTTCACATTCACCAACGCTATATGGACATCTTTTGATAAACTGGCATCCTGAAAAATTATCCTCATAGTTGCCCGGACTTCCCTTCAGTTTTATTCCTTCATACCTCCCTTGCCCTATCCGTGGAATAGATTTCAGTAGTAGATAATTGTAAGGATGGGCAGGATTATCCAGCATATCTTCTCTTGACCCGAATTCGGTTAATTCCCCTGCGTACATCATGCCTATCTTGTCCGAGATCTCGTATAAAACTGAGAGATCGTGTGTGATCATGAGCATTGAGAATTTTCTGTTCCTTTGGATTCTTTTCAGGTCTACCAGAATGTCATGTTCTACCAGTACATCCAGGCCTGTAGTTGGCTCGTCAAGGATTACAAATTCTGGATTGAGGACCAATGCCATTGCAATAACTGTCCTCTGCCTCATACCTCCACTCAGTTCATGTGGATATGCGTCCAGTATTATTTTAGGATCCAATCGTACCATACTCAATACATCCGATACTTCTTCCATGTGTTTTAGAGGATTCTTGCCGTGTGCAATCATTATGTCTCCGAACTGGTCTCCTATCCTCTTGACAGGGTTCAGGGCGTTCATAGCAGCCTGTGGAACAAATGACATTTCATTTGCCCTGAGTTTCCTCAGTTCATTTGGCTTCAATTTGAAAATGTCTGTGCCTTTGTATAATACCTCGCCGGACTTAACCTCACCTGGATATTTTAGAGAATGATACACTGCCTGTGCCATTGTGCTCTTCCCCGAACCAGATTCTCCAGCTATTCCGTAAATTGTGCCCTCTTCAATTGAAAGATTGAAATGATTTACGACTGTACTGAAACCATTCTCCCAGTTATATCCAATTGTCAAGTCCTTTATTTCTAATAAATAAGCCATTTAATATCAAACCTCAATCTTCTTGTAAGGATCAGGAGCTGCAGAAATCAATTTTCTAGTGTACTGATCTGTTGGGTTTTTCATTATATCTGAAGTATAACCACTTTCCACGACCCTTCCGTTATTTAGAACATATATCCTATCAGTTACCATACTCACTGTATTGAGATCATGTGTGATGTAGATAATACCTATATTCATGTTCCTTTTTATTGTCAAGAGCAGGTCAAGAATTTCAACCCTTAAGGAAACATCCAGCATGGAGACTGGTTCATCAGCAATGAGTATTTTTGGGTCCATTGCCAAGGCTCTGGCCATATACACCCGTTGCCTCTGACCTCCTGACATCTCATGTGGAAATTTATATCGATAAATTTCCGGTGGATCTAACTTGACTAAGCTTAAAAGTTCATTAATTCTTTCTGAGATGTTGCCACTGTACTTTGAAATGATCAAGGGTCTTCGAATGTGCCAGTCCACATTATGGAAGGGATCTAGCGAGGCATAAGGGTCTTGAAATACCATTTGAATGTTCGACCTGTACTTTCTCAATTCCTTTCCCTTAATATTTGCCACATCTTCATCATGGAAGATGATTTCACCAGAGGTTGGTCTATACAGAAGAACGAGTAGTCTGGCAAGTGTGCTTTTGCCACTTCCACTGGCTCCTACAACTCCAATTATTTCATCTTGTTCCAGCTTGATATTGACGTCACTAAGCGCATGAATCTTATCACTCTTAAGAAATCCCCTGACCATGTTAAATTCCTTATACAGATTTCTGGTTTCAATTAGACTCATTTTTTTTACCCCTTGTTTTTTTCTTTTTAAACACCCT
>JAJZYV010000179.1 GCA_021797955.1 Thermoplasmata archaeon | reverse complement strand
ATGGGATATCAACTGGATATTCAGCTACTTTTACGCCAGCTTCTCCAAATGCCTTTATTTTTGATTCAGCCGTTCCAACACCCTTTTCGATGATTGCCCCTGCGTGACCCATCCTTTTTCCCTGTGGGGCGCTTCTTCCGGTTATATATGCAACAACTTTCTTGGAAATGTTTTCCTTGATGTATCTGGCAGCAATCTCTTCATTGCTTCCTCCGATTTCTCCAACCAGAACTATTTCCTCTGTTTCATCATCCTTTTCGAATTCCTTGAGGACATCTATGTAATTCATTCCCACGACAGGATCTCCGCCCAGTCCAATAACTGTACTTTCTCCCATTCCTGCCTCGGTTATGGCATTGACAATTTCATAGGTAAGGGTTCCGCTTCTTGAAGCCACTGCTATTTTTCCCTTTTTGAAAATCTTATTTGGCATAATACCTATTTTACACTTACCTACTGCGGTGATGCCTGGGCCGTTTGGTCCAAGAACTATTGAACCCATCCTTCTTGCATTGTGCACTATTTCCATGGAATCGTGGAAAGGCACATGTTCTGTCAGTATGTATATGATTTTAATGCCAGAATATATGGCTTCCATGGCTGCATCCTTAACGTAAGGCGCCGCAACACTTATCATGGTTGCATCTGGTTTTAGATGGATTGTCTCGCTTACATTGTCAAAAATTGGAATTTTATCCATGAATTTAGTTCCACCCTTTCCAGGAGATGTTCCTGCCACTATTTTTGTGCCGAACTTTAGCATTTCACCGGCATGGAATGAGCCTTGGTGACCTGTGATACCCTGAACTATTACCTTTGTGTTTTCATCTACAAATGAACTCATTTTAATTACCTCCTGCAATTTTTACAACTCTCTCAATCGCACTCATCATCCCCGGGAATGCTTCTATTCCTGCATCTGAAAGAATCTTTCTTCCCTCATCTTCCTTTACTCCGCTAAGTCTTACAACGATTTGCTGTGCAATTTTATACCTTCTCTTTGCCTCAACTATTCCAGTTGCAACTGTGTCGCATTTTGTGACTCCTCCGAAAATGTTTACCAGAATTGCCTTTGGATTTGCTTTGAGCACAAACTCAAATGCCTTTGCAACAATTTCAACATTGTCGGTTCCACCCAGATCAAGGAAATTTCTTGGATATCCCTTGTGAAGTGTAAGTGCATCCAGTGTGGCCATTGTTAAACCTGCTCCGTTGGCTATGACTCCTATGTTTCCATTCAGTTCGATGAATGAATAACCAGCTGCGTTAGCTTCAAGCTCTAGCGGGGTTTTTTCAGGATCAACAACATTGAATTCCTTGTGTCTGAAAATCGAATCGCTGTCAATTATAACCTTTGCATCTGCAGCTATTACCTTACCATCCCCTGTAATTACAAGTGGATTAATCTCAACCAACTCACAGTCTTTTTCTTCGAATATTTGATATAGTTTTCTTAGAATTCCCGCAAACTGTTTCCCTACTTCCGGACTTAATCCCATAAATTTAATTGCTTCTCTTGACATAAAATCAGAATATCCAAGTATTGGATCAACTGTCTTTATGAAGATATTCTCTCTTGGCAGGGTTTCTATTTCAACTCCTCCCTGAGAGGTCGCCATAATAATAGGACTTCTTGATGTTCTGTCAAGTGTTACGCTAACATAGAGCTCTTTCTTAATATCGATCATTTCCTCTATGAGCACTTTGGATACAGTATAGTCCCTTATCTTTGATCCCAGTAGTTCCGAAACCCCCTTTTTCAGGTCTGCTTCAGTTTTGGCGAATTTAATACCGCCCGACTTTCCTCTTCCGCCCAGCAAAATCTGGGATTTTATAACAACTGGCTTTGTAAAAGCCTTCACATCACTTAAGTTTTCAACAACATAGCCTTCGGGTACCGGTACTCCATATTCTCTGAAAATGGATTTCCCCATATATTCATAGAGATTCAAATAATCACCGGAGGGAAATCATTTCAACATAAATAAGATTAATTGGAAAAAAAATAGGGAGAAGAATATTTTAGACTAAATTTGTGTTGCTTTTTCAGTATGGTGGCATTCCGCCCATACCGCCCATGCCTCCCATACCGCCCATGCCGCCTCCCTGGCCGCCTGGACCGCTCTTCTTGGAGGCGATTACATCGTCAATTCTCAGGATCATGGTAGCAACTTCAACAGCGCTTTCAAGAGCATTTCTCTTTACTCTCAGAGGGTCATAGACTCCTTTTGCCTTCATATCTCCAATCTTGTTTGTGGTGAAATCTATCCCGAAATCTATCTTGCCGTGTTCGTGTTCTGCCTTTAGGTTTATGAGTGTGTTTATTGGATCCATACCGGCATTTTCTGCAAGTGTTCTTGGGATTACTTCGAGAGCTTTTGCAAATGCTTCTATGGCCAACTGCTCTCTGCCCCCTACTGACGCAGCATAGTTTCTCGTCCTCAGGACAAGTTCAGCTTCTATTGCGCCTCCTCCTGGTAAGGTTCTCCCATCTTCCTTGGTAATGGCAACTACGCGAATTGCATCATTCAATGATCTTTCAATTTCAGAAACCACATGTTCAGTTCCACCTCTGATAAGTATGCTAACTGCCTTGGGGTTTGCGCATCCAGTAATGAATGTCATCCTGTCATCGCTGATCTTTTTCTCCTCGACTTTTTCGGCTTTGCCAAGCATTGATTCTGTCAGATCATCGAGGTTAGTAACTATCTTTGCACCTGTAGCTTTAGCTAATTTTTCCATATCGCTCTTCTTTACTCTTCTTACTGCATAAATTCCATCTTTTGCAAGATAGTGCTGAGCGAGATCGTCTATCCCTTTCTGACATAGGACTACTGTGGCCTTGCTGGCCTTTATCTTTTCCACCATGTGCTTGAATGTATCAGATTCCTGATTCAGGAAGTCCTGTATTCTTGATGGATCCGTTATCTGAACCTTTGCCTCTATTTCTGTCTTTTTTATTTCAAGAGCGCAATCTATGAGGGCTATTTTTGCATCTTTTACAATCGAAGGCATTTTTGAGTGAACTTTTTCCTTGTCTATAACGAGTCCGCTTATGAATTGTGTATCGTTTACACTTCCGCCTGACTTTTTATCAACCTTTATGTTAGCTGTATCTACTTTTATCTTTCCACCTTTTTCCTCAGAAACAGCATTAACTGCCTTTACAACTAGATCACTCAATATATCTGATTTTAAACCTATGTTCTTTCCAGAAAGTGCAGTTTCTGAAATCTGCTTTAATATCTTATCATCAAGAGATTTTGTTGCTATGGCTTCAAGATTCTTTTTAACCTCATTCACAGCCAATCTGTAACCATTTGCAATAACAGTTGGGTGAACCCCCTGACTAAGGAGCTCTTCAGCCTGTTTAAGAAATTCACCAGCAAGTATAACTGCCGTTGTTGTTCCATCTCCAACAGCTGAATCCTGTGCTCTGGCAACCTCTACAATCATCTTAGCAGTTGGGTGATCCACATCCATTTCCTTGAGAATTGTGGCGCCATCGTTTGATATGATTATATCCCCAATTGAATCAACCAGCATCTTGTCCATTCCCTTAGGACCTAATGTAGTTCTAACTGCATCGGCAATTGCCTTTGCGGCTTCTATGTTTGCTTTCTGAGCATTCTTTCCCTGTTCCCTGTTTGTCCCTTCTTTTAGCACGAATATTGGCATATTTCCTGTTAACATTATTTGTACACCTCTATTGGTGGATAAATTTGTTCTTCAATATAAACTTTTTTGATATGATTTTCAGATTAACAGCCAATACTCCCTTACATTTATGCAATTTTGATTGTAAAGAGTTTGACTCCATAATAAATGTACTTTAGCCAATCCTCATATGGTTTTTTTTCAATTAAATTCAAGTTCTTTTTTGAAATACAATATCAGTCAAATCCCAAGTGCTTCATTTTTTGCTGTTTTCTATACTCCTGGGAATATCTTCCTAATGGGTAATCTCCCCTATCGCAGAACTTAATAAGCCTAGATAAGTTAGGATGGATCCTATCAATTTCTTCATAAAGTTTTATGGAAAAATTTCTCAGATCATAGTGCGCCTGTGGAGTGCTCCTCAATTCTATGAAATATGCGAATTCTCTAAAATTACCGTGTATTAGAACTGGATGCTTGTATGCAAATGGAATCGTATATTGAGCTATGATTTTGTTTCTTGATAAGCTAATGCTTTTGAAAATATTCTTTGCTTCCTCCATGAGAGAGAGATATTCTGTTCTCATAGATTCCTCGGAAGAAATTACAGATGGAATATCATATCCAAAGTCAGGAGTAAGATGCTTCCTTAATATGGTAAACATTCTGTGCCGTTGAAGGTCTCTGAAAGCGCCAAAATTAAGATTCGCTTCTACGGTATATCTAATCGATTCAAATGACCTTGGAAGCTTGTCCCTTCTATTTTTTCTGGCATCGATTATCTTCTGAATGACTTCTTCTTTTTCTTTTACATTTAGATTTTTTACATACTGCTCTATTTCAAAATATGAAGAATCATTTGAATAAAAGAAGTTTGTAAGAAGTTTATCAATGGCCTCTTTTTCATTTAAATCTGATTTTATTGCCATCCCGCATTGACCTGCGGGTAACTGCATTTGAACTTTTGAAATCTCAGAAAGTTTGATCCTGTAATTCGTCTGCTCCATTCCATGTTTAGAGATGGCAGACTGAATTATTTCCTGATATTCCGGTTCAAGTTCTTCATAAAGTCCCTTCGATATTGCTTTAGCCTCATCATTCCCTGACGCATTCAGTTTTTGAATAAGATTGATAAATGCTCTTGTATTGCCAGATATGCCAATATTAGTTAGTGTTGATGCAGGAAGTACATAGCGCAAATCATCAAGTGCCCTTGCCCTAATTGCTGAATCATACGATTTCTTTAAAATTTCCCGATCTGAAGTTGATGTTGCGTAGGATTCCTCTGGATATTTCTCTCGAAGCAATTTGAGAAGATCATCATAATTTTTTTCATAGAACAGAAAAAGC
>JAJZYV010000178.1 GCA_021797955.1 Thermoplasmata archaeon | reverse complement strand
ATATAGTTTCACCAATTAGGGATTTTACTTCTTGCTCCATTATTTCAATTGTTCCATGATTCATTAAATAATGATCAGAAAATACTATAAAGATAATTAAAGAGTGAAAAGTATAATGTACTAAAAATTCTCCTCATCTCAACTTCAGACATTGATTCGTCAATGTTCGAATATTCATTTACTAAATTTGATAGCTCGCTTAAAATTTTCTTTGGGTTTAAAAGACTCATCACTCAAATCCTTTCATGCAAAAAACAGCCAGCATACCTTTAGTTAACACCTGACGTTTTGCCATACTATTTTCTATCTCCTTCCATTCTTTTCTTCCCGCTTTCAGAAAAATTACCCTGAAAAAAAGAGCGTCGTTGGTATCTTCATCAAGAATATAATCCAGATATGGACCGCCGAAAAAACCATAATAATGAGATAGAAAATCAAGTATATCGGCGAGTTCAGTTAATTTATCAGCGCTTGAATCTAGAGTTAAATCGGTTGAGTCAAATTCCTCTAAAATCAATTTAAGGGTGGTTTCCCCTGTATAATTATGGATCCTGCCTAAGTTCGCCAATGATTTCAAGTAATTCATATTTTGATTGCCGTTTATGCTTACCACAGAGGCTATACTTGAATCATTATCAAATTGTGGCAACACAACTTCGCTACCATCGAATTGCTTAAAAAGGGCTGATGTAGAACTTTCATTATATATGTTGTAAGCGTTATACAATCTTATTCCTCCTTTAGATAGTCCAATAATTTATCAACATCCTCATATCCATTTGAAATTATGCTTTGTTCAAGATTTTCATTTCTAAATATAATGGTTAGGGAAAGCAAAAGGGTACCTGTCAACAGTGGACTAGATTAGGACAATCTTTATGTTTGGTCTATCACAACTTCACAATGTAGCACACTTTGAAAAGTATAATGACAAGGATTTAGTAAAAGCTTGCTATTAGTTTAACCATGAATGTAGACCAGATAAAGTCGGTAATCGTCTCCCAGAGACAACAGGTGGAAGAGTTGTTCCAGAAAGAAAAGATTGTGGAAAGGGAGATAAATTTAGAGAATGTAAGACCTCTATTGAAATTCCCAAACATTCTTGCCATTTTGGGAGTCCGAAGGTCAGGGAAATCTGTCTTTACCTGGATGATATTGAAAGGAGAGAGATTCGGATACATAAATTTCTTCGATGAGAGACTTGCTTCGCTTCGTTCAGAAGAATTATCATTGGTAATTCAGGCATTTTATGAACTTTATTCGGAGGTTGATTACTTCGTATTAGATGAAATACAAAGAGTTGTGGGATGGGAGAGATTTGTTTCCAGAATCAGAACCTCAAAGAGAATTGTAATCACTGGAAGCAATTCCGGTCTCTTAAGAGGAAATCTTTCCACATTCATAACAGGCAGGCACTCAGACATCGTCCTCTTCCCATTCAGTTTCAACGAATTCCTGAAAATAAACAGTGTATACCTGGACAAAGACTGGCATCTTTCTTATGATAATATATCAACAGTAAAGAGGTTGTTAAATGAATTTCTAATCAAGGGCGGATTTCCCGAGGTTCAGAAATTCGGAACCAGAATATTGCAGGGTATATACAGGGACATAGTAGAAAATGACATCATATCACAACACAAAATTCGGAACCGGGAAGCCATCAGAAATCTTTCTATGTACCTTGCCTCCAATCTTGGCAAGGAGATATCATTTGAAAAACTTAAAGGATACCTGGGCATAAAAAATGGTCATACTGTTGCTAAATATGTTGGATACATGGAAGAATCCTACATGTTTTTTCTCTTGCAACGTTTTTCCTTCAAGCTTAAGGATCAGTTCGTAGCACCCAGAAAAGTCTATGCAATTGACAATGGAATGGCAGGCAGTATTGCTTTCAGGGCAGGTCAGGACATTGGAAGACAGATGGAGAATATTGTATTTGTTGAACTGATGCGCAGGAACCTATATCTTGAGTTAAATCAGGATTTGTACTACTGGAAAGATCACCGAGGCAGGGAAGTTGACTTTGTTCTAAAGAAGGGGAATGATATAATAGAGCTGGTACAGATATCTTATATATCTGGAAATATGGATATCAATGAAAGGGAAACTGCCAGTTTGATCCTGGCTTCCAAAGAACTAAAGTGTGATGCCCTTACCGTGATAACATGGGATTATGAGGCCGAGGAATCTAAAGAGGGCAAGCTGATCAAATATCTCCCAATATGGAAATGGTTACTGCAAACTTACACATTGGATAATTAGGGTACTATTAATAAATTCTCAACCTTCAGGGTAAAATCATGAACTGAAAAAAAGTTCTGACCTTGCAGATTCTATAAATACAGAAATAACACAAAATTGGAAATCACATCAAACATGAACTTATGAAGTTGCGTCAACTGGCGCAAAGTTAAAAGTCGAATACAGATGTAAAACGTGTAGAACATTGGTTGATGACTGCTCAATAACTTACAGACTTTTTGAATGATTCGTACCTTGTTTTGACTTATACGCTATAGGAACAGAGATTATGAATTTGCATTCATAGCTAAATTATATCAAGATCCAGCAACTATTTCCAGGGGCTTATAAAAAAACGGTTCATCACACTCTTGTATGGGTCATTTCTACGGAAACTACACAAAAGTTATAGAAATAGCAGATTTTCCAATGCATTAACGACTTCACTGATAAAAATATATTCTGGAAGACACACATAACTCGCTCAAAAATAGAATTGTATATTGTTACCCACATGAAAGTCAGAAGAGCCAAATTTTTTGAATTTAACACTTGAGATCATTAAACCCTCTTTTTCAAAATAGTTTATAAAAGCGAGTAAGTCCTTTATTATTTCTCAAAAGGTGACGATGCTCATCATCTGACAGGATTCAAGCAAGTCTGATAGTATATTGCTCTAAGTTCGCGATTATCTCTAATGTTAAATAACTTTACAATAACCTGAGCAATAAAGCCTCCGAGCTTGCGATGTTGATGAATTGCAATCAGTTTACCAGTCAATAAAGAACTGCCACTTAATAGTAGCATGTAGACGAATCAACCACTATTGTTAACACCAATAAATTTGGGTCTCCAAAAGCAGTTCAATGAACTGTTTCACAATGAATAAGGGAACTCTAATACTTCTGTATGAATATGGTATCAACGAGCAACTTTAGGAATAATAATGTACATCTCTAATTGTGTGGAAATCTACATCAATATTCCCGTGGTGTAATTTTTACATTACACATAGGTATTACTCAATATGGGCAATAACGGCAGGAATTTATAAAAAACAATGGAAAAGCTGAAAAAGCTGAAAAAGCTGAAAAAGCTATCCTAAATCAACTGGAGTGATATCATTAGAGATTCAGTGATCAAAAAGTTAAAGGAAGAGAAGTCAAGAGAGCGAGTTATTTACAGAGAAGTCATCGCAGAAGGCATAGAAATCGCATCAACTGTACGTAAATCCCCATTTGGCTGGAATTCTACTGCGGAGATAAGAAAATGGAGAGACCAAAAATCATAATTTTCATACTTTGATGCCAGCCGAACTGTTTGTTATAGAAAAACGTACATCCAATCTCCATAATTCAAATTGAATAGTTTGGCACGTGTTTATGTAAACCCCACACAGTTATATTAATTAGTTCAGCTTTTATATGAAATTAATGATTCTTACATTTTCCAGAGGAACTATTCTCATAAAGGATCCTCCAAAAAACGTTTCATCCATCGCCTTGTATGATGAAAGAATTCAGGGATACAGAGCACCTGCATATGAATATTATAACATAATGAAAAAATATCCGGATGCAGAGGATAAGGTGTTTATTGAAGAGAAAGGATTGAATCTTGCACACAATGAAAAATTAAGATCATATCAGCAGAGGGCCATAGACATGTGGTCGGCAAATAATATGAGGGGAATAGTGGTTTTACCAACCGCCGCTGGAAAAACTCACATCGGTATAGAAGCCATTGCAAAACTTTCAGTATCAACAATAATAATAGCTCCAACCATTGAACTCATACAGCAATGGAGGACAAAGCTTCAAACAACGCTTGGTATAGAAGTGGGTCAAATAGGAGGGGGAGAAAAGGACATCAAGCCAATAAGCGTGTGCACATATGATTCTGCGTATCTAATGGCAGAAGAGCTGGGAAACAGATTCAAGTTTCTTCTGGTTGATGAGGTGCATCATCTGGCATCTGAAAGGTATGGAGAAATTGCAAAAATGTTTGCGTCTCCTTACAGGCTTGGTCTTACGGCAACACTTGAGCGTCTGGATATGCTTCATGAAAAACTTGAGATCACAATGGGTGGAAAGATCTTTGAACTGGGCTATGAGGAATTAACAGAATTCCTTGCCGGTTATGATATTGTAAGGATACCGGTCGATCTGGAACAGGAAGAGGAAGAGGAATATGACAGAAACAGGGAAATATTTACCTCGTATCTTAGAAAGCATCGTATAACAATGAGAGGTCCATGGGATTTTGAGAAATTCATAATGTCATCATGGAACCCCGAGGGAAGAGAGGCATTAATGGCATGGAGAAAAGCCAGGGAGATTGCCTTCAGTGCCAGGATAAAGGTTGACGCCGTCAGGTATGTGTTGTCGCAGAACAGAGGAAAGAAGACCCTTATTTTTGCAGAGGATACGGCAACTTCATATCTCATTTCTAAGGAATTTCTGGTACCATGCATTACCTATCTTACGCCCGGACCTGAGAGAAAGAGGTATTTCGAAATGTTCAGGAGCGGTGAGATTTCTGTGCTTGCAACATCAAGGGTTCTTGACGAAGGGATAGATGTTCCCGATGCCACAGTTGGCATCGTTTTGAGCGGTTCAGGAAGTACCAGACAGTTCAGACAACGACTTGGAAGACTATTACGACAATCGGAGGGAAAACATTCAATTCTTTATGAAATAGTGGCTAAGGGTACTTCAGAGTATAATACATCACGGAGGAGGAGAAAGGGTGTTCCCGGTTCAACT
>JAJZYV010000177.1 GCA_021797955.1 Thermoplasmata archaeon | reverse complement strand
TTAGTTCCATTTTCAATACCTATCTGGATATTGCATTCATTATATCCATATTAGGAGTCATTTCATATTTCTTCTTCGTTTCAGAGGGGAGGAAAAGGGTTCAGATGGATGGTATTGCATACGGATTCCTCTACGGTGGGATAATTACCGTCCTAATATCGTATATTATGGGTTATTTAAACGGCTCTTTTGAAGAATTAATGGTCATCGCGGTCTCAATTCTCGTTGCGCTGATTTGGCTCAGGCGTTCAAACAAGCAAACAAAAATAAGTCTTAGCGAGATTCAGGGAGATGTCAGGGAAGACGCTAGCGGTGAATAATGCCCTCATTTTAGGTCGCAAGGGTATAAGCGCGGTCAGGAAAGGCAGTTTGCTTATTGAGAATGGATTAATAAAAAAAATTTCAGAAGAAGAGTTTGATGCCGATGAGATAATTAATGCAGAAAAAAACCTCTTGATACCCGGATTCATAAACACACATTCGCATGTAGCCATGTCCAGATTTAAGGGGCTTCTGGACGATATGAAACTTTCCGAGTTCCTTGAAAGGACATTTAAGCTTGATTCTGAAAGAACGGATGAAGACATTTACAATTCTTCAATAATGGGAATTTGTGAGATGATTGATTCCGGTATAACATCCTTTGCAGATCTATATTATTCAGAAGATATTATAGCAAAAGCAGTTGAAGACACCGGAATTAGGGGATTTCTCTCTTGGAACACTCTTGATAAAAAATATACAACACAAATGGGAGAACCGATTGATAATGCTGAGAATTTTATACGAAACTTTTCCAAAAAATCAGAATTAATTACACCGTCAATAGGCGTTCAGGGAATCTACGTTGCATCCGATGACACATATATGCAGGCTTATGAAGTTTCAAAGAAATATGGTACCATCATTCACACTCATCTTGCAGAAACCAGGGAAGAAGTGAATAATTGTGTGAAGGTAAATGGGAAGCGGCCCGTTGAAAAGCTTGAATCCATAGGTTTTCTTCATGAGAATCTTTTGGCAGCACATACAGTATGGCTAAACCTCTCAGAGATCAGGGCATTGGCAAAGAACAATGTGAGCGTTTCATGGAATTCGGTAAGTAATGAAAAACTTGGAGTTGGCGGTATCCCCCCGATTCCTGAAATGATGACACAGGGAGTGAATATTTCAATGGGAACTGATAGTAGCGGAAGCAACAATTCACTTGACATGTTCTGTGTTATGAAAAATTCTGCATTATCTTTGAAGAATTCAAGATGGGATCCATCCATTCTCAATGCTGATGAACTCTTTCTTATGTCAACGAATAATGGATCTAAAGCGGTTCACAACAATTCAATTGGTTCAATTGGAGAGAATATGCTTGCCGATCTTGCGATTATAAATCTAGACCATTCTAATATGTTCCCCACATCAACAGGAAACGCAGTTAACAATCTAATATACAGCGCTAATCCAGGAAATATTCAAACGGTAATCGTTAATGGAAAAATATTAAAACAAGATTTTAAGTTTTCAGAAGATTTGGAAAAATTGAGACGCAATGCCATGCTGTATATAAGAGAGCATTTCCCCCTATGATAAACACAAATAAGGATCAATTACTCAATTAAAATATTTTGAAAATTTATCCGTGAATTTATGTCCTAATTTTGAAGTTTCTTAGCCAGTCTATGTCGCTTTCATAAAGTTGTCGCAAATCATTAAGGCCATAGTATATAAGGGCAAGTCTCTCTAGTCCCATGCCCCAAGCCATAACCGGATACTTTATGCCCAGTGGTTTCAGGACTTCAGGCCTGAAGATACCGGACCCGCCTAATTCAACCTCTTTTCCATTTATCTTAACTATTACATCCATACTGGGTTCGGTGTATGGGTAGTAGGAGGGAGCAAGACGAATATCTTTGAATCCCAGTTGCGCATAAAAATATTTCAGAAACCATTTCAGGGTCGCAAGAGATGTGTCCTTGGAATGTACAGCGCCTTCAATTTGATGGAATTCAGCAAGATGTTTCCAGTCGACGCTCTCATGCCTGAATACTTTTTCAACGGAGAAATATCCGCCCTCTATATCCTTATATTTAGAAAGATATCTTATTGTGTTTGGCGTGGTATGAGTTCTCAAAACAAGTTTCTCCGATTCTTTCAAGCTCCATTCTACAGCATAACCTCTGTATCCCTTTATACCATTTTTCTGAACATTACCAAACTTTTTAAAAAGCTTTTCTTCATCTTTTGAAAAGATAACTTTATGTTTTGTGGACAGATAAAACGTATCCTGCATATCTCTGGCAGGGTGATCTTGAGGAATAAACAGTGAATCCATGTTCCATCCTGTTGACTCTATATAATTTCCGGACATTTCCATGAATCCCATTTCAAGAAAAATATCTCTTATTTCATTGATCAGGTACCTCAGAGGGTGCCTGCCAGCTCGATCAAAGTGCTTTCCCTGGAGGTTTAGATCATACTTCCTGAATTCTCTGTCTTTCCATGAACCATCAATGAGAATCTGAGGCGTTAATTCGCCAATGCTTAATTTCATTGGAGCGGAGGCTGCATATTCCTTTCCCTTTTCTGTAATAGAAAGGTTCCATCTGGTCTTCTTCCTTGAATATATTACATCACCACGTTTAACAAGATTTTCAAATAATCTTTCATACTGCTTATTAAGGGGTATACCAGAATCAATTAATTTTAAAACTTGTTTTCTCATATTAATTTCTTCAAGGAAGGTTGATCCTTTGCCCTTATCCCAGATTATTTTACCTTTTACAGGCGCAAAGCCAAACTTAGACGCCTGAGCAATGGCAATCCTAGCATTGGAATTCCCCATTATTTCCATAACTGAATCTATGGAAAGTTCTCCCCTATCTTTAACAAGTAGCAGTAAATTTTCTTCTGGAAATCCTTGCTCAAGATATTTTTTACCCTCTTCCCCAAGTTCATATTTTACTTCTTTTATTTCATCTAGGTCTACAAGGCCCTTCATCTTGAGCCATGAAGATGCGCTTCGTATCTCCTCCTCACTGAGACCAGATCCCCCACATTCCTCTAATGGTATAGGTTGGGAGTCCTTTCTTTCGTATAAGAAGTACAAAAGTTTTGCCTCATTATTACTTATTTCCACGGTCTGAAAGATAATATTTTGCTTTAAAAACTTATGGAGTGGAAGGAAGTACCTCGGGAATATTTGAAAGTACCAAGAATAATAGGCTGAAAAACTCCATTTTAAAAAGATATCGAATTTTATGTTTTTATTTCCAATATATGTGTTGCATTAAGAGGCAACATGTTCATATTTATCTCAAGTAATGCTGAGGTATGGTTCTACGCTTTTAGTGTTTAGCTATTGTATTAAAGAAAACAAAGATTTTTTAAGTACATATATTACAGTTTAATGTGCATATCATTTCACCCAAAAAAAAGATCCTATCGGCTGTTCTTATTTTTATTCTTGCATCAACTATGTTTTTATCCTACGACGATCAAAGTATTGTTTCATCAAATCATGAGCAGATAAATGCCGCTATTGTGACTTTCTATGGTCAGCATTTCATTTTCGTATACAATGAGTATGGAGAACCTGTTTCTGGGCTCACCGTGAAATTTCTCAATGGCAACCTCAATGTAACAAATAGCAATGGATATGCAGGTTTCACGATGTATTTAGGTGGAAGGCTTGGACCTATTGACTGGAACAACTTGATTTACAAAACTTCTTTTGGAGAGCATCACTTTAACCATGTTTGTGAAGTTCCATCTTCTAACTTTTATTTTTCAGGGCTTGTTGAATCGCCTAACAATAGTTTAGACCCAGCTATTATGCTTCATTCATTCGCAAATATACAAACTACAAAGAGCAATTTGGTTTCCTGTGCTTACTTATGCTGTTACAGAAGCAATGGAACAATTCAGGGAAACAATGCAATAGATAGTAAAGTACTGGACAAATATACCAATTTTACCACAATAGTTATTCCTATTTCAAGATATATGACAGCGAAAGACAATTATGATTTCACCATAAGCGCCATAGGGTTGGTTAAAAGTTACCAAATAAGTAGTACAGAAGTCAATAATATTACCAGTTCTCAAAGCAGGCCATACACAATGATCTGGGAAGTCTTATTCCAGATTGCCTTTATAATATCAGTAATCGCATTAACAGGATTATTCTTTTCACCACCAGTGACAGATAACCCGAGGTATAAACAAAATAAAGTAATAAAAAATCTCAAAGAGCTTGGGCATGGATTCTTGACAAGTTATATTCCAATTGCCACCGCTCTGATTCTTTCTACAGCTTTAATTTCATTTTATTCCTTATTTACCAGTGGGTTCGTAAATATCATATATATTTTATCCCTATTTCTTGCAACTCTATTCCTTACTGTTTTCATGACTCTCTGCTATTCTTTGACTCTCTCCTACAGAAAGAATGAAATCAGAAAAAATTTTGTTATAAAGTGGGCAATAGTTATAGAATTTATATGGGTAGGAATATTTACGGTAATCGAGATAGCCTTTATAGGTTCATCGGACGTTTTTAATCCAACAACGCATCTTATAAACACAGTTTTGGTAACTCTACAGTATTTAAATCCTATAGAGTATGCAATATTGATAATAGATGTCATGAACAGCATTATCTTAATGCCAGCAGGCCTTCCCGGTTCATTGATCAATTACAATCTTAATTCTATATTCATAACTATTGCTGTCTTTATCGTATTGTTATTTCTAATTATTACATATATGAAAATTTCAGAAAAGGAGTTAATTAGTAAATAGTTATATTTTAAGAAGTCAATACTTAGGCAATTCCGCGTACATCATTTGCCTTTTCAATCTTTCAACTAAATCATATAATTAGAAGAACCAATCTCTTATTTCATACATCAACATATATAAATAATTCACACATAGGTATACATTGAAAGAGCTGCAGATTGAGAAAAACGTTTATTTGAGTGAGCTGGGGTGCATTTATCTCGCTGATGAATCCTCTGTCGTTAT
>JAJZYV010000176.1 GCA_021797955.1 Thermoplasmata archaeon | reverse complement strand
AAAATGAATGGCACAGTAAACTTTTATGAGATAAATTCCACTGAGGGGATTGCTGAAAGAATGGAATCTTTCAGGAGAGAACATTTCATGCCGGTTGAAAAGAGAATAGTTCATGGTTATTCCAAAACATCTTCCATGGTTTCAATGGAATTCAGGAGGGTAAAGTAATGAGCATCTCAAGGAAGATCGGGGATGTAACTGAAGAGGTTTACGAGAAGGTTCTGATGAGCCAGATCAAGAAATCTGGAGCTGTGCCGTCACACATAGGAATAATAACTGATGGCAATCGCCGGTATGCAAAGGAAAGAGGTATATCTCCAAACGAAGGCCACGTGAAAGGCAAGGAAAAACTTGAAGAGGTTCTTGAATGGTGCATGGAGATAGGAACCTCTGCAGTTACCATATATGGATTCTCAACTGAGAATTTCATGAGAAATCCCGAAGAGGTTGAATTTCTTCTGCATCTTATAGATGATTCACTGAATTCCCTGATGAAAGATGAAAGGGTCTCAAAGAACAGGATAAGAGTTAAGGTAATTGGTGAGCTTAAGCTTCTTCCTGAATTTCTTAGAAATACCATAGAAAGGGTACAAAAGGGTACAGAAACCTATGGTGATTTTAAACTCAATCTGGCCATAGGATACGGAGGCAGAGAAGAAATAATAAATGCTGTGAAGAAGATTGCAGAAGAAGTTAAAAATGGAAAAATTTCCGTAGATGACATAAATGAAGATCTTTTCCATAGCTACTTATATGATTCCTCTGTACCTGACCCCGATCTCATTTTCAGAACAAGCGGAGAGGAGCGAATTTCAAATTTTCTTCTCTGGCAGGGAGCATATTCAGAACTTTATTTTTCAGATATAAATTGGCCTGATCTGAGGAAGATTGATTTCCTCAGGGCAGTATATACATATCAGGGAAGAAAGAGAAGGTTCGGGACTTAGATGTGGGTAGGCGTTGATGATACAGACTCCCGCGATGAGATGTGCACCACGTACATAGGATTAAGATTGGCAGCACTCATGAATAATCAAATTTTAGGATATCCAAGACTTGTGAGATTAAACCCAAACATTCCATACAAAACAAGAGGTAATGGCGCAGTATGCATGAATCTGGGTATAGGGCATGGAAAAGGTAATGTCATAGGGCGTTTCCATGGAAACGATATCATTTCCCATGATGAAGGTAATTCATCACATTTAGAAGAGAATACAAAAAGCTCTATTATCTCAATAGTAAACGAATTGTATGTGCACAATAATCCAGACACAAACCCTGGAATTGTTTTCCTGCAGAAGAAACCCGATTTCAATTTCTATAAACGTTGCTTGTCCGAAGATGTTCCAATTGATTCTGCAAGACAGACCATAGATGATTCCGAAGGACAATATATAGAAATTAATAACGGAAGGGGAATAATTGGAGCTACCGCTTCAATAGCTTGGAGACCCGGTTTCCACACATTCGAGCTCATTTGCTATCAGGGAGAAAATAAAATAAAGCTCTCCATGGAACAGAAGATATCCATAGCAAGATTATGTGATACCTGGAAAGGTACATTTAACAATATGGATGAGGAGAACAAAACCCCAAGTATATTCCCAAAGGAGAGAACCCCGGTTTTTTTTGGAATCAGAGCAACAGATCCAATTATTCTGAGGAAACTCTTCCATGAAATTAGAACTAGATTTACAGGCATTCCTGAAGACTTCCTGATCTATGAGACAAATCAGGGAACTGACGATCATATTCAGTTTTCAAATGGAACTATTAGGGAAGGAATGGGCATTAAAGTAACCGGAAGAATTCATGGGAAAACGGAAAGGTCCCACGGTGGGCATTTGAAAGGCATGATTTTGTCTGGAAATAATCAAATAAATTTTATCGTATTTGAGCCTTCTAAAAAATTTAGGAACATCTTCGAAAGTTTACGAGATGGTGACAAGGTTGCCCTCATTGGTTCTGTTTCAAGAGGAGTTGTGAAGATTGAGAAGCTTGAACTCATATCTTCTTCGAATTATTACATGCGGATTGTGCCGGTATGTCATGTGTGCGGCGTTAAAGGTAAAAACAAAGGAGGGGGAAATTACGAGTGCCCTTCCTGTGGTATCCATATTTTACCAGATTATTCCTTATTGCCACGAAATATAAATGAGGGAAAATTCCAGCCCCCAGTTTCTGCAAGAAGGCATCTGTCCATGCCATGGGAAATAGAAGATTTCATAGAGGAGGTAAGATGATATCCATTACTGGCGTTCCCGGGTCCGGCAAAACATACCTTTCCTCAAGATTGAGAGAGAAGGGCTTTCATGTAACTGGACTAAATGAAGTTGCCAGGGAGCATGGATGCATTACCCATGATATTGTTGATATTGAATGTCTAAAAAGTGTTATTGCTTCACTTAATCCACAGATAGCTGAGGCTCACTATTCCCATTTGCTCCCATGTAATGCAGTCATAATGGTTGAAGCTTCGGAGAATGTTCTCAGGGAAAGACTCAGACATAGAGGTTATTCAGATTTTAAAATAGATGAAAATATTGCTGCGTTATTGTCTGATTCCATATTTTATGAAGCATTGGACAGGCTACCCCGTAACAGAATCATGATTGTAAATACATCAAATGATATCAATGCAGATGATATGAAAAATATATCAGAATTTATTAACAGATTTATTATGGGTTAATCATGGCACTTGACAGTTTGCGCCCAAGAGCAAACGGATTTTTAGAATTTGTTGGAAAACCATTTCTTAAAATTCCTCCTAATCTTATTTCCATACTGTCATTTGTCTTTGCCATATTAACTGGATTTTTCATATATGAGGGCAGCTTCTATATTATATTGGCATTTATATTTATACTTCTTTCCTCACTGTTCGATGCCATGGACGGGTTTGTGGCAAGGAAAACTGGAAAGGCTTCTATGGCCGGTGACCTTCTAGATCATACCCTTGACAGACTTTCCGATATTGCAATTCTTGCAGGGCTGGCTTTCTCTTCCGCGGGTTCACTTTTCTTGGGATTTTTCGCAGTTACAGGTGTGCTAATGACAAGTTATATGGGTACCCAGGCTCAGTCCGTAGGTCTCAAAAGGAATTACAGTGGCGTTCTGGGAAGAGCTGACAGACTTCTCTATATAATGATCTTTATCCTTATCCAGATATTCTACCCTTATTCCTTTTCATATTATCTTACTTTCACACCATTTACAACCCTGCTGCTTTGGTTTGCAGTTGCCGGTTATATTACAACGGCATCAAGATTTGCAAGCTCCTTTAAAGAGCTTTCAAAAAAATGATCCCTATTCGGACTGAATCAGGCTTTTGATGTCATCTGCCAATTCGAAAGCCCTTTCCATACTCTCCGATTGACCGAATATTCGTATAATCGGTTCAGTTCCGGAAGGTCTAACTAAAACCCAATCATCATCACGAATTGCTTTGATCCCGTCGGTTAAATCGAATGTCCAGTTTTTGAGTTTGTTTCGGATTTGATCCATTACCGCATTCCAGTTTCCATTGTATTTCACGCTTTCCCTGATTATGTAGAATCTTGGTACTGAAGCTATTATTTCGCTTACCGGCTTTTCTTCCCTTGCCATAAGCTCCAACATTAAGGCAACAGCCATTGCTCCATCTCTGCAGTATTGATGTTTGCCATATATGAATCCTCCATTTTCCTCCCCTCCAATGAAGGCGTTATTTTCAATCATGGCTCTGGAAACAATTGGAGCCCCAACCTTTGTTCTTACTACCTTAGCTCCATTTGCTTTGGCAACAATATCTATGGCATTTGAACTGCTCACCGGCGTTACAACAACATCTCCTCTCTTGAGAAAAACCTTAGAGAATAGTGTAAGAGTCGTGTCACCGTCAATAAAATTTCCAGTTTCATCTATGAAGACGACTCTGTCCGCGTCTCCATCATGGGCAATACCTATGTCAAAATCTCCGGTTTTCATTAGAGCGACCAGTTTCTTCAAATTTTCTGGTTTTGGTTCTGAAGGTCTTGATGTGAATAGCCCATCGGGGTTTGCATTAAGGGTAGTAAGGTTGCACTTTAGTCTTGTAAGAATTTCCGGTGTTGTGAGGTAAGCGGCGCCATTTCCCGCATCAAATGCAACTCTAAATTTCTTATCCTGAATCTTCTTCCTGTCCACTCTATAAATAATTGCATTAGTATAAAGATCGAATGCAGAATTGTCAGAAGTTTCTCTGCCTATAAACTCCCATGATGCAATATGAAAGTCTCTTTTGAAATGAATTTTTTCTATTTCCACTTCCTTGCGCCTTGCAAGTTCTGTGCCATCTGGATCAATGCACTTTATTCCGTTGAACCTTGGAGGATTGTGAGATGCTGTTATCATCACCCCAAAGATATTCCTTGACTTACAGTAATACTGTGCTCCTGGTGTAGGAAGGATACCAATGTTTATTACATCACACCCCGTGGCGAGAATTCCTGATTTAACCGCGTTTAAAAGCATCGGTCCGGATAAACGATTATCCATTGAAATTGCCACCTTATCTTTTACAAAGGTTCCTATGGCCATGCCAATTTCCATTGCAAATTCAGGTGTCAAGTCCTCGTTGGGAACTCCTCTTATTCCATTGGTTCCAAAAAGCCTCGGTATGGTTTCTTCAGTCATCGATCTTGTGATTTTCTCGTATTATAATAATTGTTCTGAATTAGTTCCGGATGAGTTTATAGGTGTTGCCACGCCATGAAATTTGATCCTTGAAAGCCGCTGCCAGGAGATTGTAAAGATAAAAGAAAGGAAGGATGAGGTATATTAAATAATAGAGATAATCGGTTTCTTTAAGGCGTCCATTCATCTTGATCTCACCCAATAATGTTGGAATAAGGAGTATTAATGAGTAAAATCCAAAAAACGGGATCAGGATAAATGCCATGAGAAATACCCAAATTTGAGTAAAGTATACAGCAATTCCCAGGTAAAGAATACGGGAATCTGAGGATATTGAAAGCGCAGTCTGCCTCACAGACCATTCAAG
>JAJZYV010000175.1 GCA_021797955.1 Thermoplasmata archaeon | reverse complement strand
TATGCCATATTTCTTGCAGAGATCTGATATCTGTATAGTGCCGCTCAATCCTTCAAGCACTATCTTCAGTTTCTCCTCAGGCGTGTACGATCTTCTCTGTTCCACCATGTTAAGGGCTTTAAGTAAACGTTCTCTTAATTAATTTCGCAAATTGTCTCAATTTCAGATAAACATTTCACTTTGCATCACTTCCTAGAAACAAATGGCTATACCGTAATATATGTAGATCCAAGGGTAACGGATTATGCCAGGAAAATGGAAAACCTCGGAAAGGAGAAATCCGACGCCGTGGATGCAGCAATGCTTGCATCCACACCCTGGAAGGACAAAAAGGCCTTTGACAGAAACACAAACGTGAGAGATCCCCTATCCGAACTGACAAGACTGCATGATTCAGTAACAAAAAACATAACAAGGATCACAAATATCATTGGAAGTGATCTTGCCTGTATTTTTCCGGAATTCAAAGAGGTCTTTCCGGATATCGGGACAGCCATATCCTTGGCTATCCTGGATCAGTTCACGACCCCGGGGGCTGCTGTGAAAGTGGGCATGGAAAGGGTATGGAATGTCATGCAGAAAGCAAGCAGGAATCATTACAGGATTGAGGAAACGGCGAAACTGATAAATCTTGCAAAAGAAACAATAGGCATACCTGATGAGTATGGGATATATACATTCAGGATAAGGCAGAATGTTGCTAGACTGATCTCAGAGAAAAAACAGCTAAAGGAGATAGAGGAAAAGATCCACAAACTGGCAGAGAATAATGAGAACGTAAAAAGGATAGATGGCATAAAAGGTATCGGTCTCGTCAATGCAGCTGCAATCGTCTCTGAAATTGGTGACATAAAACAGTTCGATTCCGCACTCAAACTGCAGTCATAAGGTGGAAAGGCACCAAGGATGACAGGATCCAGAGAGAGGGATCATGCAACCGGGATCTCTAGGATCCGTAATTCCTATCTTTCAAATTCCGTTTATGAAAGTGCCTGATCCCTTGTCCATCATAAGAACAGGGAATTCCTGATGGTATATGAAAGGGAGATAGGAAAAGGGAAGAAGAAACAGGCATACATAGTTGTTGCCAGACATCTACTTTACCATGTATATTCAATGATGAAGAATGAGAAACCTTACAGGGTAAGATTACCAAATACGAAAGGGGGGAGAGGGGAACTGCTTCATGAGCCTGCAGGTGAACAGTTAGATGCAACCCCCCTTGGATTCCCCCCTTAATCTCATATAGGTGATTCTCGGATCGATCTAAGTCTTCCCGGAATCATATGTTACCGGGATAAGGGATATTTCGGATCTGAATGCAGGGGAATAAACGGCACAATGGATCGATCTGTAAGGGGACATCCACTTCCCGTTAAGAGTATACGCATGAATCTCCGAATATCCCGCATTCGATCCATGGTGGAGCATCCCTATGCATTCTTCAAGGGTATGTTCCACTTTGTTCATGTAATGGTAACAACTGTGCAAAGAGTGAGAGTAAAGACATATTTCACAGCAATATGTTACAACCTTGTAAGGGCAAGATTTCTTGACCGGATAGCGTGAGCTATCGCAATTGTGGGAACATAAGAGAAGAAAACATAGAGAAACACACCATGTTTTGCCGCTATTCAGGTAAGATTGACTTATGTCACGAATTACGTGAAAGATATAGAGTTAAAGTGAAGGTTTTAGAAAAACCTCGATTTTTTAAAACACGTTGTGTGTTATAAAACGAGTTCTCCTATAATCTAAGTATATTGACTATTTTCGAGTTGGGATTAGAAATCATGTTGCATAATTTAAAGATGAATAGTACCCCAAAAGCACCTTTCAGAAAAAAAAACAGAAGCATAATATTTAATTCAATTAGTCATGTCTATCATATGTCAAATGAAGAGTCAAGCTTCTCGGCCCATGTTGTCCCTTGGGTGATGCCTAACGAATCTATTCCAATGAGAGTTAGTTGGCCGAGTTCGGTTAAAGTGCAAAGAGTTGAATTGAGCCTGTCTGATGGATTATCGGCTGAGGAGTTTTTGAATTTCGAAGAGGTTGAGTACCAAGGAATAAGAGTAATTGGAAAACCAAAGTACCCTAGTTTAACTGATCCAAACTATGTAGGTTTGGTTGCGAAATACAAGGCGATTCCTGAAGCATTACATATTTCAGTTGATGTGAAAATATCAATATTTTCAGACGAAAAATTAGCATGGCAATCGACAATAACATGCAATGTATTCAGGCCAAAAGTCGAAGTTGTGAAAAACACTCCTGACATCATTCTCAATGACTCCAAAGTTGGTGCCAAAATACCAATTTACTTAAGATATACGGGATTCGGTGAAGTCAAACTTTCCATAACCTCGAAAATTAGAGGTAGAATCGTTTCACACAGTGGATCTATCACTTACGAACTATTGAGAAGATTGAAGGGGTCCGGGATGCTTGAAGAAGAAAAAGATGTGAATAAACAAGGAGATAAGGAATCTGGAAGTAACCAATTGCAAATTGATGAGCGTTTCTTAACCACCATTTCCAAAGAGTTGGATAGCATTCTAGCTCAGGGAACAGTCCCACTAGAAGAATTAGACAAGGAATCATTAGAGAAAATAGAACGATGGTATGGTCGATTAAATAGAGAAGGTAAACACAAGGAAGCTTTGTTTGGGACCATTCAAAATTTGTTACTTGGTGTTTTTCTGGAAAATTTCAGTATGCATCCGACAAGAGATGTTTCGCTTACAAATGGAGAAACATTAGTTAGGACTAAGATCAAAATGCCCCTGGAAAAGCTTTTGATTAACATTATATATACTGACCTTGCAAATAATACATATGGACCAGTTGAGATAACCACAAATATATCCGACAAAAGGGAAAAAAATAAGGAACTCACAATAGAGGTGCCAATCAGCATTGAGATAGTAGAAGATAAATCATTTCAAGATGTTCTGAGAATGAACAGGGGTGTACAATTTGTTTCTGCACCTGTTATAGATGCTCGTCGTAAAACATCTTATAGTGTGGATTTCCCACTAACGGGAGGTTTGCCATGACTTTCCCAATAGCAACTAAAGATATTGAAAGGTCTATTGGGTGGATTGATAGAGTAATTGACCTTTTCAAACCATATAAAAGTGAAATCAGAAAAGTAATCATAAATTACAAGACAAAGCGTACAGAGGTACACCTTTTTATTCCTATACCAAATGGTTTTAAACGTAGAATAGCAAAAATAGTGATTCCTGCATATGAGGGACTTCGTTTTGAGAAAATGTTGGATGAAATGTTTAATGAGATTAAAGTGCCTTTTGTGGAAAGTGAAAATGGCTGGGTCTTAAACCCATTAAATCTACCAAATAGCGATAGATTTCTCATAGTATTGAGTGGTTCATTCCCCGAAGACACGTTAAGTCAATTGGTGAGAATACAGCCTTCGCGGAATAAGGACTCGACACCGGAGTTAGACCGTTTTTGGTTAGATTCTATGTTGAGAAATCCAGAAATTGTAGAGACCATGTGGCGTGCCCTAGATATTGATGAAGTAAATCTTGCTGTTAAAGTTGGAATTCAAAACTTATTTTCTGCCGTTGTCCCTTCGTACATTAAGAGAAATTTAGAGGCTACTCAGAAACTACTTGCAGCTGGACACGGAAAGTCTAGAGACGATCTCTTCAGAGCATGGATGAACATGAAGATTGTGAGTCGGGAATCGGAATTGTCAGTAGACGAAGTAATTAAACTTATTGAAACTCTAACTTCAGGTGAATTGTTCTCAAGATACGTAACTGTTGATTCACCTTACGAATTAGGAGATATTCGAAGAGACGCATTGTTCAAGGAATTCCTACCGGAACGGATGGCAGTTGAGGCGAAGACATTGTTGAACTTAAAGAGACCTACTGCTACAGGATACTTAAGTTTTCACAAGAAAAAATATGAAGAGGAACTGAGAAAGAACTTCGATAGCTCCAATCATTAGAATAACCTGCATAAATTATTCTTTGGAAGTGTGTTGAGTAATTATTCATAAGCCCTTGTATAACTTCTCAGATAATTGTAATACAGCACTTTTAAGCCTATTTCCTGTATTACGCATTCAAGCTTTCTGGCATTTATGACTTCACCCATGACTCTCTTCAGGCCTGAGAAATATATCTCAACAATCCATCTTCTGCCATAGTCATGGATCCTCTTCACTCCTCTTCTCCAATTTTACGGATCTGCCTTGCTGTTCTATACCTAAGAGGAGATCCCATTGCTATTGTCCTGAAGTTCTTTCTCAAAGGTATTATTGCATCGGTACCGTTTGCATCCAGGAGATTGAATATATTTCTGGAATCATACGCCTTGTCTGCAAATACCTGGTCTTCCTCTCCTGTAACAAGAAAGGGTAATATCTGAGAATCATGCATGTGTGCAGATGTTATAGCAATCCTCTGTGCTTGTACCTGATCAGTGCTGACGGAAGCATGTAACTTGATCCATCCTTTCCACTTCTTTCCCCACTTGTCTAGAGGGTAACCCTTATTGTTGTCTTGAATCCTGTTGAATCTATGGCCACAGATGCAGAGGGACTGCATATCTCAGGTACCTTCATCTTCCTTATTCTCAGATATATGGCGGAATAGGTGATCTTAGGTATTCCAAGCAGATCACTTATCTTTCTTAGAAGAGATTCCAGGATCCGGAATGGCGCGTTAAAAACCGATCGTATACGAGCGAATATTTCCACAATACTATCCGGTAAAATGAAAGGTCTACCAACCTTGTTTCTGTTTTGGTTCCAGATCCTTTTGACAAACGATTCATTGTAGAGAGACCAAACTCAATTATCCCTCTTTGCCTTATAATTATTAGGGTTGGGCATGAACACCACAACCCCAATTTAATTCTGCAAAAAACTATTTTGAGGAATTACTCAACACAGTTAATATCACAAAAAAATTATAATATTAGATGTTGATCTACGTAATACATGGAATCACGTATGGATGAAACATTTTTAATTATGAGGAAGCTTAAGACAATCAATCCTTATGGGAGACAATTTTTTT
>JAJZYV010000174.1 GCA_021797955.1 Thermoplasmata archaeon | reverse complement strand
TCCAATGAAAAGAATAAATATAGATTTGCAATATGTAACAACGGATAGGTGGCAGAGAAGCTATGCGTGAGACTGCAGATCTCATCTACTTGGGTCCAAATCCCAACCTATCCTTATGGTCTAAATCATTATGATTTTGGTACTTATTTTTATTTTGATTTTCGAATAAATTTATCTGGGAAGCCTGGAAAATCGCATCCTGCTGGCTCGGGTGCAGGTAAATCTGGGTCGAGGACAGGTTTTCGTGCCCCAGGAGTTTTGAGACGTAGGCGACGCCCATGCCGGCCTGCAACAGCTCCGTGGCGTAGGTGTGCCTGGCCATGTGCGGGTGGAATTTTACACCGGCATTCATTGCAACAAGTTTGCACAGATTCCTGAAATAATCGTAGGTCATTTTCCTTCCCGCTTTTGTGGTAAATAAAAAATCCTTGTCCGATGCTGTTTTCCCTGGCGTTCTTACTAAAAGGTATTCATCCAGTGCATTCCTGGATTCGGTGGGAAGGAATATTTCTCTCTCCTTCTGGCCTTTCCCAGTTACAAAGATCCTGTCATTCTTGATATCCTGGAGCTTTAAATTCACTGCCTCGCCAAGCCTGATGCCTGTGCCAAACAATAAATAAAATATGGATTTCTCCCTCGAACCTTGCCTAGCAGATGCTATTAAGAGTTTTTCCTTGGTATCCGGAGTGCAGACCTTTACAGTAAATGATTCATATTCCTTAAAATATTTTAGGGGCTTTTCATTTTTAAATCGGAGCCACCTATTGATTATCTTGATATACTCATTTGCAGTCTTATTGCTCTTTGTGTTCCATTCTATGCGCACCAGTTCCTGCAAATCATCCCTCTCCATTGATTTTGTTTTGTTTTCAATATATGGGAGCCTTCTCAATGTATCCTTCACAGTAGATGGAGACAGCCGCATTTCATCAATCATATAATTTTTAAAATCCTTTATTTCCATTTCGTCCATCAATAAATTACCTCCTTGCACCTTGGGCATATATGCCTTATTTTGTATATAGCCCTGGATATGTAGCTGTACCCGCAATGGCTGCACTGTACAATGTGTTCTTCCTGCTTCCAGACCTCTTTCACATCATCAGGCAAAACCAGCATACCAGAATCATCAAAAGTCATGCTTTCTCCTCCTCGCCCAGTGGTTCCCCAAGCCTTTTTTTGTAATCTCTGACAGCCATTCTCATTAATCTGGTAGGGCTAAGCTCAATGTGGGACTCGAAAAAATCTCGCTCCTCATCATTTACCGCTATTGTTAATTTCGTAATCATTTTTATTACCTATTACTTAAACCGTAACATGAATATAAATATTACGATTTACCATATTCGTAAGTCTTAATTTACACTCATCTTTATTTATCATTTCTCATTAAGTAATCGATAATGATAAATCTTCAGCCCTATGGAAAATTTGCGTATGATATAATTCGGTACCTGGATGAACACCCTGAGGTTAAAATAACAGATTTACTAAAAGTTGTTAAAAGTCCTGATACTCTCTATCGTACCCTTCCCAAGCTGCAAGCTGCTGATATTATTAAAGAAAAGGATAGAGTTGATAGAAGGAGATTTGTTTATATTTATTTAACTGACAAAGGCAAACGTATAGCAGAAGGATTAAAAACAGCTGAACAGGCCGTATCCAGTGAGGAAGATATCCGCACACTTCCACCAAACTATACCGACCAGTTCAAGAACCTCTCGGCTCTCACACATTTAAATGTCCTTGATGACCACATAGCAATCAGAGACCTTAATTTTGATGGAACTGGCCATGACCGTGTAGTCTTTGTCTATGTAAAACTAAACGGAAACAACCTTATGCGCCTCTGGTGCGAGGTTGATAATACCTATGACTGTGTACATACAAAATATGCCTGGTCTCTTCCCGATGTCCAGGCTATGGTCCAGATCCAGTATGCCAAGGGAAATATAAACAGGTTGCAAAAATGATTAGCAAAAAAATTTTATCAATTATTGTTGGGATTGTTATTGTTGGGGCAGGTGCCGGTACTTATTTTGTGTTATCAAATCAAGGATATGTTAACCCTGGCATACAGATCACTTCTGTTACTTCTACTTCCAATGACATGATGAATGGTTCCTCTGATATGCCAGGGTTTACTGCCCATGTTGATTCGTCTAAAACCGCTGAATATGAGGTCATTACCAATGGAAGTATAATATTCTCCGGAACTGTAACTGGAAACCAGACCATACAATTCCCCAGTACTTTCACCCAGGCCATTGAGCTATGTGATATTCTTTCCGTTCCGGGTCTTCATACTCTGACATTCAAGGTGGTTTATAATTCATATTCCACATCAAAAACTGTCCATCTCTACACATTTCCCCCCGTTTCATTCTCCTGCCAGCATTCTTATATCGATACTGGGGTATCTGATACAATCACAGCATCCACCTCTGCTGATAATATGACCCTTTCTGCTCCTGGGATTTCGCATACAGGTAGTTCCATGACAATTACCCCTTCTTCTCCCGGCAATGTAACCATTAATTATTCCTTGTCCCATGGTTCATATCATTTCTCCGGCCAGGCTGCCCAGGTTCAGGTTTACAGCCCCCCAACTGCTATAAGCATTTCCGCTTCTAATGTAACAAATGATTCGTGTACTTTTGCTCCATATACATGCTTTGACATTAATATGCTTTCCGCAGGAGGAGATACACATAATACTGGGCTTACCTATTATCTATATATTAACGATACATGCTATGTGAATATGTCTTTATCTTCCCATTCTGAGTCATATCCCATAAGTGAAAATGGTTCAGGTCCGTTTACTGCTTATTTCATAGTAAAGGATAATTACTACTCTTCCACGTCCAATACGATCACAATAAACTCATAAATAACTCGACTCTATAGTTAACAATCTTGCGCATGCAGGCTCATTTCCTCACTCATGTGCAAGAATAGTTCAAATCCAGAACACAAGAGGGAATATTAGAAAAGGTGTATTATAATGGCAATTAAAAAAGTTAAAATTAAGCCTATCGATGATAATGATAAGCCAGGTCAGTTGAAACCAGCTCTTAAGATAGAGTTTGAAATTTCGGATCTAGAACCTTCAGGTCAAGAATCTTCAGGTCAAGAACTTTCAGTAATTGTAATCGATGCATATGGGGATTTGTGCATTAATGACACTATTATATCAAAAATTTTTAGATATAATGTATCTGTTAAGGATAAACCAGCAGGGCAAGATTATAGTAAAGGCCAGTCCTTCCTTGTGCAAGGGTACGCAGAACTTGACAAAGAAAGCCTTGATTTTATAGAAAAAAGTCGAGATTCAGATGAATATAAAGATGTAAATTTCTCTGCATCGGTAACTATCTCCTTTTTATTTAGAACTAATGCAGGCTTGCTTGTTGGATATAGACAAATGACACATGAACTGCCGCATGAATCAACAACAATAAAAGCGTCTGATTGGGTAAATAAGTTCTCACCGAAACTTGGAATAGGAAACTTCATGGTTCTGGAAATACCATTTTGTAAAAATTCTGATAATGATATTATTAAGGTAGCTTTATATTTATTAGGCGAAGCTGAAAAAGCTTATAGGGCCTGGGATGCCACTAGTGTTTTGGTAAAATGTCGGCAGGTAGTTGAAAAATTAAAGGATAAAGTGCATAATTCTACATTAAATGGAGATGAAAAGGAGAAATTTGATAGATTAGTGATGCAGGGGCGTAATGGAATATTTGGCTTCCTGTCTTTTGGGATCCATGAAGACACAAATAATGGAGATGATTATGCACATCGTATAGTTACACAACAAGATGCTGAAGCTGCCTTATATTTCACTAAAATTTTAGTAAAGTATACAGCTGACCTGCTAAATAGGAATATGGTGAGATAAACATGGAAAAAGAGAATACAAAAATTCATACTTTTTATCCGTTGCAGATTTTAAGTCGTGGTTTTAAATGGGATCTGGATAAATTTTTGCGAGCTACATCGATATATACTATAAAATCGAACTTATTTCTAAGGTATGCTATGGTTATCTTACAAGTGAGGTGGGAGAATGACTGATACAAAAAAAGAATATAATATTGATTTCGAAAGGGTTGTAGAACTTATTTCTAAGTATAAACAGATAAAGAAATCCGGTGCAATCAAAAACTACAAGGAAGAAGAAACAAAGAAGGATTTCATTGTACCTTTATTTGAAGCTCTGGGCTGGAATGTTTCCGGCAGAGGCGAAACAAATGATTCTATCAGTGCTGAGGAAGCTATATCAAAGAAGAGGGTAGATTATGGATTCAGGATAAACGGAATACCAGCATTTTTCCTGGAAGCTAAATCACTGAAAGAAGAAAATGTCTATACAAATTCAAAATATGTTACCCAGGCAATTGACTATGCATGGATGAAGTCATGTTCATGGGCAATCCTGACCAATTTTGAAACTTTAGCTGTTTTTAATGCAGATTGGAAGACATCAAATTATGGAAGCAGCGTATTCTTTGTTTTGCACCCGGATGACTTTCTTAGCGATTCCAGATTCGAATACCTTTCCAAAAAAGCCTTTGAAAATGGTGAACTTGATAAGATAGCATCAAAGTATGGAAGGAAACAGGTTAAGAATCCCATAAGTAAACAGCTGCTGCAGGATATGATACATTTTAGGGACATACTGTCAAAGGACATATTAAGAAACAATCAGGACAAGAATTTATCACAGGAGGAACTGGACGAATCAGTACAGAGAATACTCGATCGGCTTATATTCATAAGAAACGCTGAGGACAGGACCCTTGAAGAGAACCAATTGCTCTCCAACGCCAGGCAATGGCATGCCAAAGGAAAAGGCCATCTTGTAAAGGAAATCTCAAAAACCTACAAGTATTATGATGATAACTACAACAGCAAATTGTTTGCCCACCATTTATGCGATGACCTGTATATAGACAATGAAGCCCTTAAGGAAGTAATAGAAGGTCTAAATGAGGCCAAAGACGATTCTTACAGGTATGATTTCTCATTAATAGAATCGGATGTCCTTGGAAACATCTATGAACAGTACCTTGGGAAC
>JAJZYV010000173.1 GCA_021797955.1 Thermoplasmata archaeon | reverse complement strand
TGTGACATAATTTTGTAATGCATTGATTGAAGCAAAGCTCATCGGAGATTGAGAACACGCTGCGAGATGTATTTTTGAATCTATACCACTAAAGAGTTTTCTTATACTTTCCTTATTCATAACATATGGAAATCAAATTACCCTTATTTTATCTTTAATACTTTCTGGATGTAATGTTCGGATATGCTAACAGAATTAAATTTAAGGGTTTAATAATCGGCTTTACACACTCTATTTTTAGTTTTGTATATTAATAAAGCAGTTTTCATAAACCCTAATTAAGTAATACGATTTACAGTAATAATGAAAAGGAAGTTTTTAGCTGTAATTATTGTAATTTCTTTCATACTGGTAGGAAGTCTTTCATATATTTCCACTTCTCTGGGTATTTTAAACCCCTCTACTGGTGTTTTTCAAAGTTCTTCAAGTAATAACTTTACATCTGGTTCTTACATAGTTCCCGGACTGGAAAACAGCGTTTCGCTAACTATAGATTCGTCTGGAATGGTTCATATTCAGGCCAAGAACAATCACGATCTGTTTTACTCCCAAGGTTATTATAGCGCATGTCAGAGACTGTTTCAAATGGAACTTCAGGCTACAGTTGCTGCTGGAAACTTATCTAAATTTATTGGAAGTTCTGGTCTTCAATCAGATTACACGATGAGACTGATAGGATTAACCCGAAATGCTGAAAGGTTACAGTCTGATATTGAACATAATTATACTAAATATTATGATTATTTGCTTTGGTACTCACAGGGTGTAAACGCCTACATAAATAATTCAGCTTCTGTTTCTGATATACTGGGATTTCATCTGTTAGGCGTTAAACCATTTAAATGGACAGTTTATGATAGCTTGGTATGGCAGCAATATATGGCATGGTCACTTGCCATAGGTTCCACGAATGTACTTCAATCTGACATTTTTGTAAATTCACTTGGATATTCAAATTACAGCCAGATTTGGCCCTATTATCCTTACTACACGGAGAATGTTACCATGATTCCAGGAGACGGAACAGTAAATGGTTACAATTTAGCTGAACAGGGCATTTCTTCCAGCTATGTTTGGTCCCAGGATTGGTTTTCCCAATGGGCAACTGGTGTGAGTTCAAAGAAACTAAGCACATTAACCACACTGCTGAAAGAAGCATGTATGAATATTTCCGACCCATACAATCTGCCAGGATCGCACAACACTGGATCTCCTGTTGGTAGCAATAGTTGGATTATTGCATCCAATTATTCTTCTAATGGTTCTCCAATGCTGGCAAATGATCCTCATTTACCACTGCTGGCTCCCTCTCTCTGGATTGAGTATCAATTAGTTGATCCGTCGTTTAATGTTACAGGCTGGGGTCTTGCAGGATTGCTAGGGATTCTAATAGGCCACACAAAACATACTTCTTTTGGTTTGACAACGCCGGAAGGAAATTCTGCCAATGACTTTTTGGAATCCCTGAAAGGTAATTCCTATTTATACAATGGAAAATACATTGCCATGTCAACATGCAATTTCACCCAACTCGGTAGAACTTACACTGTTTATTCGACAAACAATGGTCCTATAATATCAAGGAACAGTACTCTGGGGATCAGTATGAACTGGGATGAGAATCAACCAAGCACTGATTTGATTGCAGAAATAATGCTTGATCAGTCAAATAACTATTCACAAATGCTGAACGCCTTGAAATACTGGGGACCGGCACCGCCACAAAATTTCGCACTAGTTTCGCTTCATCACTCCGGTTATATTACTGCAGGTGGCTATCCCTTAATAAATGAAACTCTTCCAGACGGTAAGAGCCTGCAGGTAGTAGGTTCGGTATCTCTTTTAAATGGATCAAACTCAAAATACAGGGAAACAGGATTTGTTCCGTTTAAGTATCTCCCACAGGCAGTAAACCCGTCAAGGGGATACATGTTTGCCCCAAATCAGCCAACAGTTGGGAAGAACTATCCATATCCATTCATAGGTTCTTACTGGGCCACAGGTGGCAGAGCGAAGACAATAGATCATTTCCTGCAGAATCATACAAAAATGAATTTTAAAGACATGATGGCACTTCAATCGAATGTTTCTGACTACTGGGCCACCCAGTATAATCCGTTAATAGTGAAGGCCATCACTGGTTCCATGAATCTTAACTATTCTCAGAAAATGGCCCTAAAATTACTGGAAACATGGAATTACACATTCTGGCCAGGCATGGAGAATCCAACCGTATACCAATATGTAACAGCCGCGTTCTATAATTTGACTTATGATAAAGTTTTGAAAGAAAATGGAATTTATCAGTTCACGCCATGTGTTTATGTAAATACTGCTATTGAAATGGCTAAGGAAGATCCAACATCCTCATGGTTTAATGGCAATTTCAGTAAAACGATGCAAGAAGCTTTTGTAATCGCGATTAATTTTATGGATTCGAAATTAGGAAATGTCAGTAACTGGGCCTGGGGGAGTGTCCACAAGGTTGAAATTGCTAGTCTTACAGGTATTCCAGCACTGGGAATTGGCCCAATATCAATTTGGGGAGGTAGACATACAGTCAGCGTTGGATCAGTGCCAAGGTTATTAGAGTATCCCTTACCCTGCGTGTCAATCGGATCTTCTCTCCGAACAATTGCAAGTCCGGCCACGGGAACATTTTACGGGGTATTTCCAGGGGGCCCTAGCGAGAATGTTGAAAGCTACTGGTTTGATAATCAGTTGAGTCACTGGTTAAACCATCAATATTATCCGATGCAGGGACTTCCAACGGAGGTGACTATTGAATATGAACCGTAGAGTATTCTATCTGTCTTTACTGTCTATTCCTTTATCAATCCTCATTGCTTTTTTCCTGAAAGACGCTTATTATCTGATAATTTCGGGCTTTCTTTTACTGATGTTAAGGAAAAGATTCGCATTTATTTTCGGATTCCTGGAGGGGTTTGGATCATTTCTGTCTGTATACCTTATGTACAGCCTTACCGGTGACCTTAAAATTGCGGGAATAATTTCATCCATAATAGGACTCCCTCAGTTTCTTGTCCTGTTTATGTATCCACTGATATCTGGATTGATTTGCGCATTTTCAGCTTTGTTATTTTCAAGTGTTTATGAATTCATTAACATCGGAAAAAAAAGTGAAACAGGGCAATCGGATTCAAACAGTCCGCCTGATTAACTTATTCCTTCCTGCAGCACAGACGATGTAAGAAACAATGCGAATACAACCTTAGCCACACTGCTCGTCTTGCTTATTTTGGCTTTTGCAACCCTCACCCAATCAGAAAATATTCCCATCCAATGCTGATAAGCTCCCTCGTCGTTCGTCAAAAGTGTGCAATTTCTTATAATTAAGGGATCCATCATTGGAATCACGCCGTCACAGAAAAATGTCTCGGTTGGGACAATTGGATTTGATTCCAGCAATTCATTCAAAGCGTCCCAGAGTATATCTGCAAATATATGCGTTAACTCGTCTTTATGACCCTTCATCATTTCTGTTCTTTTATTCGCTATTTCTATATACGCACAGTAAGGAACCATGATTTTCGCTTCTTTGTAGAGATTTATCCCCAGATAGATCATGTTCGTATCAATAATAATTCCCTTTGACTGTTCCGAAATTTCTTCTAATGAATTTCTCTGATTTCCCAAACTTATGCAGTCTATATCCAAGTATCCCAGGATGCCAAAAATATCAAAGGGTGACAGTTTGCTGTCATCTGAAATATTTATCCCCTTTATTCCGAACGTGGTTGAAATAAAATTTTTTCTGAATTCTGTTGAATTTGGAAAATCTCTATCTGTCCTGTTTTCGTCATTGATTGATATTGACAAATTATACTTTTTAAACTGGTCAAGAATTCTGAGGTTTATTATTGTGTTAGATGTATCATTTGATATTATTTCTCCGTACTTGTCAATTCCCAAATCGAAAATATTTTCCTCTCCATTTTCAACAAAATTTTTCTTGTTCAGTTTATTATATCTGAATGAACTCATCCCAACTCTTTTTGTTATATTCTTCCCTTTGATTTTGTCCTTCCAGTCCTCTTCAAGCAGCCTCGAATTATTCTCATCAAAAATATCCTTAATCTCACTTAGAGGTTTTGTGTCTCCAGATAAGACGACTATCTGTTGTAGAAATCTTGGTACAAACGGGTAATACAATTCCCTCCATGGACCATAGGGAAACATAACGTGGACAAGTGTTGCCCCTTTAGCTTTTCCAATATCTGTTGATACAATTGTATAGAATCTGGAACCGGAAGTGGGACATAGCAGAGTCTCTTCATCAAAAGCAGCATCAAATTGATTTCTGTAACTAATTTCATTTATTTCTTCGATTCCAACGCTTAATGTGCCGTTAGGAAACAATTTCTCAAGAGTTGTCTTAAGTTTTTCTGCATATCTTTTTGCAAATGAAGAGTACAGCAATACTACCTGATTTATTTGAAATGACTCCAAAACCCTCAGTATTGAAGAAAAAGATGATTCCATTATGTCATTTGATGTTCCAATTAAAAAAATTCCCTTTTTGATCATATTATTACATAAAAGCCATTTGTATAAATATTTTGGGAAACCTCAATTTTCCTCCAATGTTTAGATTATTAAGGGGGATCAATGGTTTATCGCCGGATAAAGCGGGTTTCAACAAAAACAACATGCTAATTCTGTGATAATCAACTTCGAAATTTCAGATTCTCTCACACTTGAGTATCATATATCTCTTACTTGATAAAATTTGAATATTCTGAAGGCAATTGTGGGGGAAAAAAACTTCGTGATAAGAAGCAGTGAAAGTATCCTGATTTCCCTATTCTTTGTTTCCATTACATCTTTGTGAAGATTGAGCGCCTTCCTGATTGCCCTCATTCTATTTCCTTTTTCATAAATAAGCAAATTACATTGCAATTTATTAAGAATTAAAACAAGTGGAATATTTTCTTCAATTCCCCCCTTTTTTTGGATTTCGTTTATAGTATCAATGGATTGCTTCGTAAATAAATATCGGCTCTCCCTGAAGTCTTTACTTGATGCTTTTACTCCAGTAAGACTTTCATGTTTTCGATAATATGTCAGTTTGTCA
>JAJZYV010000172.1 GCA_021797955.1 Thermoplasmata archaeon | reverse complement strand
CACATTCAAGGGCAGAGAAGTTATGAACCTATCGTTGGATTTCCTCACCTCAGGTCCTGTATACTCAAAGCCATATTCCAAGGTAGTAAAGAGGAACAGAAGTTTTCAGTATTTCAGCGATAATGTGAAAATTGAAGAGGAAATTATAAAAGTTTTAACAGATCCAAACTGTGCTGGCAAATTCAGGGTAATCAGACAATATGATCATACTGTACGTGGCAATACGGTAGTTAAGCCACTGACCGGAAACCCCAATCTTGAAACTCACTCCGACTCAGCGGTTATGCGGGTAGACAATCATGATAAAATAGGGGTCAGTCTTTCGTCAAGTTCCCACATAGATGCAAACAGCCAGGATGCATACGTTGGAACTTTCTGGACTCTTTGCAGGGTTTTCAGGAATCTGATAAGTACGGGAAGTAACCCTCATTCGTTGATAGATGCGCTTAATTTTGGAAATCCAGACCATATGGACATAATGGCTCAGGTCAACGACAGTTTAAAGGCAATTGGAGAATTCTGCAGATATTTTAAAATTCCCCCCGTCGCAGGAAATGTCAGTTTATACAACAACATTGGAAAGAAGGACATTCCGCCCACTCCAAATATATTGATGGTCGGTGTCATAGATGATTACGACAGAGTGAGAACAACAGAATTCAAGGAATCTGATTCTTTGCTATATCTTATTGGATATTCAGGCTACTCGCTGAGTGGAAGTGTTTACTCCAAAATAAGGGATAAATATGAGGATACTCTGGAAACAATTAACCTGGAGGAGCTAGAATCAATGAGAGTCCTCTTGACTGACAGGAATATCAACGGTTACGTCCTGTCTACACACGACGTATCCTCTGGGGGGCTGATAACATCATTACTGGAAATGTCATTTGGGTCTCAAATCGGATTCAATGTTGATATTTCTTCCATATCCCACGTGAGGGTTTTAAACAAGTTATTTTCTGAGGCAGGCAATAGATTCATCGTTGAGGTCAAAAGGGAGCATGGCCCAGAATTCGAGGAGAAGTTTAAGGGTGTTTACTGTAAGCAAATAGGAAACACGGGAGGAGAAATGGCAACAATAATGAATGATGCGCAGTGCATTTTTCAAAGAAATGTTAATGAATTAAGAGAAATTTGGGAAAATGCATTAAACGATTTTATATGAGGTAGTAAAATGGAAGAATCCAATCTTATAAAGAAAAAAATTTATCTTGATGACGTGGACACAACAATACTGGAAAGCTATCGACTAAATTTCAAGGAGGCAAGAAGTTGCGGGGCGTTTCAAGTTTACAGTGGAAAGGAAATTACGGAGGAATCCTTTGAGGTCTATTCTGAATTGCTTGAATGCGGACTTGAAGAAAAGCAGATCAAAGAAAGATTAGCTAAACTTGTTGAAGATATAAGAACAGGAAGGATAGACGTCACACTTTAGCTTAAAAATAGATTGATACCCTGTCATCATTGCTTAATGAATATTTTTCCCTCAGGAAATCGTTGCTTATGATTTCAATCACGTCCCTATAAACCGATCTGATCGGAAAGATTGCTGCACATTTACTTTCCTTAAACTTGCAAGGGAAAGCAAGAACATCCCCATATGTCCTATCATCAGCCTGGAATCCGTTTATTATGATACCTTTCCTTGCCCTCAATGTTCTCAACTTTGATTCCTCCTCTGGAAGGATTTTGACATTCAGCGTTCCAGGATATGGAATTATTCCCAATTTCTCTGTAAATTCCATTACATAGGGTTTCTTAGAAACATAATATCTTCCCTCACCGAGTCCGGATGTGATTGTACCTCTTAGTTCCAGTTCCTGTTTAATTCCAAGAATCTCTGAGAGTTCTGCCATTTCTTCATATAATGCATCATATCCCTTCTCCTGAATTGCTATGTACTGTCTCCTTCCATGCGCAATTCTGTTAATGTAGCCATGCTTCTCCAGCATAATAAGCACCCTTGAAGCGGTCTGTTGACTCACACCAACTTTTTGGCCAATTTCCGACGAACTCAATTTGACATTTCCGTTTAACTCTCTATTGGTGCAAAGTATCTTTAGAATATTATATTCTTCGTAGTTCAATTCTTTTTTGTTTTTGCTCAATGCCATACTATTCTCCTGCCGTCCTGGACTGTAAGTGTTTTCACGCCATTTGATCTTGCCTTACTGAGAAGCTCCCTATCACTGCTCAATAATGCGTAATTATTTCTCATGCAGTTATCCAGGATACACTCGTCTCCATTACCATCGGTTTCAAGAACGTCAACGTCCCTGTAAACCAGAAGTGCCACTTTTGCTGACATGTTACTTTTTGACAATCCTTCCAGCTCTCTCTTGATGCAACTTAAAATTGTCGGTTCAAATTCCGGAAAATTCGATTCTATCAGTCTCAAAATGTCTATTCTATTTTCTATTGAATAAATAAGGGTATTCGTGTCAACAACTAGCTTAATCCTTAACTACCTCTGCAATTGCTGTTCCTTCCCTCAGTCTCTTAATTAAGACTCTCACAGTTTGCCCTCTTTTTACACCCGGTACAATAATTGTGGTTCCGTAAAGTTTGGCCCTTCCTTCCCCAGATTTTCCGATAGAATCCACTGTGATTGTATATTTCTTATTCTCCCTTATCTCATCCCTTTCAACCATTATCTCTCGTGACATATTAATGGGATGCTGTGCTCCACAGGCTTTGCACAAAATCAAACTCGTTCTTGCCTCTCTGATTATCTCTGTGTCAGGGGAATTGCACTCATAGCATCTTACATACACATTGAGATACTGCTCGAATTTATTATTTACATCCTCTTCCCCAATTTTTCTATTTATCAAGAGTCTTTTTCCGTCAATGTTAACTCCTATACCGAATTCTTTCATGAAGAATTTGGCCACATCCTTTGGATCTCTGTTTATAATGTCTACTATATCCATGAAATTCCTTATTACTGTAACCTTTCCCTCCTCCATTGCAACTGCTCTGGGTATTTTTAATCTCTCTTGATTTACTGTAGACTTGGAAAGAACATCTGCTGCTTGGGCAAGCATATCTTCATAGCTATCTATGGACATATTAAGCATATGTCTTACAATCTTATTAATCTGACTTTAAAACTGTTTATTGTGTTTTTCACCGTAATTGTCAATAAAGTATAAGGTTAAATTTTTAAGTAATTTCAAATACGGACTTAGGATAAAATATGGAGTATCCCCAATTAAACAATGGAAAAAATACGAAGGATATAAGCAAAGAAATTTCAAGTTACTGGGAAAGTGAGAATGTTTTTTCCAAAATTAGGGATATGCGAAAGAACGGAAAAGATTTCAAATTTCTTGAGGGTCCGCCAACTGCAAACGGACATCCGCATGTGGGTCATGCACTGACCAGGACTGTAAAAGATACCGTTCTCAGATACATGACTATGCAGGGGTACAATATTGCGAGGAGAGACGCAGGATGGGACTGTCACGGTCTTCCCGTTGAACTGGAAGCAGAAAAACATTTTGGCTTTAAAAACAAAGCAGAGATAGAGGCCTTTGGCGTTGACAAGTTCAACCAATATTGCAGGGAAAGTATTTTCAGGTATGTTGAAGAATGGTTGGATGTAGACAGGAATTTAGGTTTCTGGATCGATCACGATAATGCATACGTGACTCTAAAAACCGAATACATCGAAAGTGAATGGTGGGCACTTAAGACACTTTTCGACAGGGATGTGCTATACAAGGATTACAGGATATCTCCCTATTGCCCACGATGTGGTACCACTCTGAGCTCACACGAATTGTCGCAGGGCTACACGAATACAAAGGATATATCAGTGTACGCCAATTTTGAACTTGAAGACGGCAGAATAATCGTAGCATGGACTACAACACCATGGACACTTCCTTCAAACATGTTTCTTGCCATCAATGAGGAAATAGACTACTCAGACATATCATACGAGGGAAAAGTCTACGTTGTTGCCAGCGATCTTGCTTCAAAAATATTCAAGGGGGAATTTAAGCCTTTAAAAACATATTCAGGCAAGGAACTGCTCGGGTTGAAATACAAAAGGCCAATAGAATTCGTCAGTCTCCCCCCTGAAACCCTGGTAGTCGTTCACGGAAACCACGTCAATTTGGAAGAGGGAACTGGAATTGTGCACACTGCACCTGCCTTCGGTACTGAGGATTTCCAGATTGGAAAAGAAAGGAATGTCGAACTGGTAAATCCGGTAAACTTACAGGGTAAATTCGATTATAAGGGTTTACCGTGGAATAACCTAACAATGAAAGAGGCTGATGTTGAGATTGTTAAATATCTCAAAGAAAATGGTAAAGTTCTAAGAAGTGAGAAATATGAGCATTCGTACCCGTTCTGCTACAGATGTTCAACACCTTTGTTATACTACCCAATCGAAGCTTGGTTTTTGAGAGTTTCAGAGTATCGAAAAGAATTGAAGGCAAATAACCAGTTGGTGAATTGGGTGCCCGATTTTATCAAAGATGGAAGATTTGGCAACTTTGTGGAAGAGGCAAAGGACTGGAATCTGTCAAGGAATAGATACTGGGGTACACCTCTCCCGGTGTGGACATGCCGAAACGGTCATATGAAAGCCATAGGATCTAGAAAAGAGTTAAAGGATTCAGGCGTTAAATCCGTTCCAGAGGATCTGCACAGGCCATTCATAGATGCAGTTGTATTCAAATGCAGTTTATGTGGGGAATCAATGAAGAGAGAACCATATGTAATAGATACATGGTTTGACTCAGGATCTGCCACCTACGCGGCTATACACTATCCCTTCGAGGGGAATGATGTCCCACAAATTCCTGTTTCTTTTGTGACTGAGGGAATAGACCAGACAAGAGGTTGGTTTTACACACTGCACGTAATTGGCACATTAATCTTCGGAAAGAACGCCTATGAGAATGTTTTCTGCACAGAATTCATATTAGACTCAGAAGGTAGAAAAATGAGCAAAAGTAAGGGAAATGGAGTGCTTGCAAAGGAAATGATCGATAGGTATGGCCCAGACGCATCAAGATTATTCTTTTATACTTCCGCTCCCTGGAAACCTAAGCCACTGGTTGATAAGACTGTCAGAGATACAGA
>JAJZYV010000171.1 GCA_021797955.1 Thermoplasmata archaeon | reverse complement strand
ATCTATTGTCTTCGACAGCAGTTCCATTTCCTATTCTGATAGAACCGTAATCCCCTCTAATTACAGCACCAGGTCCCACCCAAACTTTCCCAGAAAGTGTAACATCACCAATAATGGATGCAGTTTCAAAAACATAAGCGTCCTTTGAAATTTTTGGTTTTCTTCCTTCAAATTCAAATATTGCCATATCAGGCGATTGGTTCAATGTTTAATTTGTTTGCTTCATTTATTAAATCATCATTACTTTGCCATTCTCCCCATAAGCCCTTAGAAACAACGTTAAAGGAAACCATATTTCCCAGAGCCATTGACCTTTCAATGTTCATTCCAAGGGTCAAACCCTTGTAAAAACCTGCTCTGAAAGAGTCTCCTGCACCAAGAGTGTTTACATTTTGTGATAACTTTCCACTGGAATGAATTCGGACTGTATTTTTTCCATATAAGAATGAACCGTTTTCCCCATCAGTCATTATCACCTTATGCCGTTGGCCTGCGTAACTTTCCAAATCCATTCCCGATTTGTTAAAAATAAAACTTACCTCTCTCCTGTTTCCAAAAATAAAATTGCATTTTTCAAGAAAATAATTCAGATCATTTTTGCTGTATTTGTAAAAAACTTCCTGTGAAGGATCAAAGGAAAGTTGCCCATACTTACAGTTTTCAATTAAATCGACGTTTAGATCGGGATTGCCCGTCCCCAAGTGTAATATATCATATTTCTCATCTAAAATTTCATATCTGGATTCCTTCATAGGTCCTTCTGCAAGAAAATATCTCTGGTTATTCCCGTCATTGATTGCATAGCAAACAGGTCCAAAGCTCGTATTCAGTTCTCTAACTCCTGCGAGATCAATATTCATCCCCCTGAGTTTTTCGATATATGATGTGTGACTTTTGTTGGAAACAATTGAATAGAGACGAAATGGAAGAGAAACTCTGTGAGATGCCATTGCAAAGTTGCCGGCAGTTCCACCAAAAGTTTCATCCACATCACTTACTGGAAGCGTAACATTATCGTTAATTTCGTTAACCTTGAGAACAACATCTATGTTCAAGTGCCCAGAATAGGCAAGGAACCAGTCTTTAATCATGCAATCATCTCCATTTCCGTCAAGGTTAACTGGAAATAAAGATTCTTATCCGCTTCTGTAGTTTTATCATAGGGTTCCAGAATAACACCATCAATTTCACCCAGTAATTTACCAATTTTTTTATCATAGATGATAAAGCAATTCGTATTTCCAGGCTGAAATCCTGAGATCTCCTTTGATTCTTTTATATTTTTATTACTTGAGATCAGGCATAAAAAATATAAACTCCTTTCCTTAATTCGGGTCTTTCTGAAATTCCCTGACCTTTTCCAGGCTTCTAATAAGAAAGGTTTTTCTATCGAGACTCTAAACAGCGAAAAATTATCCCTGCTATCTCTAAGGATCTCATTCAGTTCTTCTATCCCCCTTTTATAGGTAATTGAAAAAACATCAGGCTGCACTTGATCCAGCTCTGGATTTTTTGGTTTTTTGTATGGATGCGCCGGACTTTAGCATTTCAGTGAGCCTGTCAAAAAGCTGTTTCTTTTCATCAGTTTTAACCAGGGCGATATCCAAAACCTCCTCTATGTTTGACACAGGGACTATCTCTATCTTTCCTATATATTTCTGATCAAGGATTATATCGCCAAAGTTGGAGGCTGGAACTATAACCTTTTCAAGTCCCGCATCTATTGCAGCCTCTACTTTAGCAGTAACTCCTCCCACTGGTAAGACCAGTCCCCTGACACTTAAGGATCCTGTCATTGCGACGTTTTGATTAATTGGAATTTCCTCTATTGCAGAAATGACTGCAGTAGCTATAGAAACGCTTGCACTATCGCCTTCCACTCCTTCATAAGTACCCACAAATTGTATGTGGACATCCAAATCGGACAGATCTTTTCCGCTTATCTTCTTAAACACTGCAGAAACATTCTGGACAGCCTCCTTGGCAATTTCACCTAATTTTCCTGTTGCTATTACAGAACCATGTCCCTTTGTCTGTGAATTGGCCACTTCAGCAACAATTGGCATCACTACACCTGTGTATTCTGCCATTCCGGAATTGCCTCCCATCACTGCCAGTCCATTCACTGTTCCAACTTCAGCACCAGAGTTTCTGAATGTTTTGTACAGCCGTTTAACCTCAAGTGACCTGTCGGCTATTTGTTGTTCAACAGGTTTACTGAATCCCTTTGCCCTCGTCACGTGGTCTGCCGTAACAATTGATGATTTTTCGCCAATTGCCACATCTCCCGATGCCCTGATCAATCCACCCAACTCTCTCAATCTGAGTGTGAGTTTTCCTCTTCTTCCTGATCTCTTTTGTGCTTCTTTTATTATCTCGATTACGGCACTCTTGTCAAAGTGTGGGATTTTCTTATCCTTCACGACTTCCTGGGCTACAAATTGAAGAAGTTTCTTTCTGTTATCCTCATTGTCTTCCATGGAATCCCTTACATATACCTCGTATCCGTAACCCCTTATCCTCGATCTCAGTGCTGGATGCATCCCCTGAAGTGCATCAAGATTTCCTGCTGCAACTAAAACGAAATCACAAGGAACTGGTTCAGTCTGGACTAGTGCACCAGTACTTCTCTCGCTTTGGCCGGAAATTGAAAACTTCTTTTCTTGCATTGCTGTTAGTAATGACTGCTGGCTTTCCGGTCTCAATAGATTTATTTCGTCAATGAACAGAACACCCTTGTCCGCCTTGTGAATGTTACCCGCTTCAACCCTGTCGTGGGATGGGGTTTCGAGGCCTCCAGACTGAAAAGGATCGTGCCTTACATCACCAAGCAACGCTCCAGAGTGGGATCCTGTTGAATCGATGAAAGGAGGTTTATCGTTAGGTGTGTGGGCAACAAGAACCTTAGGAACCATTGCTCTCTCCATTCTCATTGAGGGGTTAAAGGATGCAAGGAAATATATCATCACTGCGGCCATTATTGCAAGGAAAACTATGTAGTAATTATTTGTTAAAATTGAAATTATCAATCCAACTATAAATATTGAAAAAACAATGGTGAGAAACATTCTAGACTTGTCTCTTTTTTCCTGTTCTGCCCTAATCTGATATTGTTTTACTATTTCTTTACCCTTACCTGCTGGGAATGTCTTAATTCTCGGTCTGTTGTTGTCTTCTTGATTGTGAAATACCACTATATCTTCAAGTTCTTCCTTAGGTAGGAAATCGACCATAGACTGGGCTAACATAGATTTTCCAGTACCCGGTTCCCCAAGAAGCAATACATGCCTCTTTTGAAGGGCGGCTTTTTTGACAACTTCGCCTGCCTCTTCCTGACCAATAACCTGGTCAAATAGGATTTTCGGGACTTCAACATCCTTAGTAGTTTGGAAGTTTTGCTTCCCAACCCAATCTTCTACAGATTCCATGTTCTCATCCACGGTTGTCAATAGGAAAATGAGTATTAAGAGTTTGCTTGAAAATTTGATAAATAAAGTTATAAATTAAATTCTATAAAATTTTAAAACCACATTCTGGGCAGAATTTGGATCCAGATGGAATGTATGTTCCGCATTCAGGACAAATGTCCAAAGCTTCCGTTGGTTTTGGCAGGTTTGATTTCTGCTGGTTTTCTACGTCAGTGGGATTTTTATTGCCGCTATTCCCAAGGTTTCTGCCAAAGCTGATCACATTCACGTTACTCTTTGTTGATTTGGCCTTTGCCATTTCAACATCTCGTCTGAATCTCTCATCATCCATCTGCTTAACCTTGTCCTCATGCTCCCTTTTTGAGGTGGTTGCCCAGTTTTTTATCATTTCCACAACGCTTTCTGGTTTTTTGATTTCAAATTCTACCAACTGATTGTCTCCTTCTTTTTTAAACCCTATGCTCAGCCTCTTCTTGGTTAACAGGCTCATTTTCGGAACAGCTGACGACACATTGACAATTTCATACATTGGTATCTCCAGGAATATTTTTGAGGCTTCCGCGTGTCTGAATTTTCTCTCACCCATTTTCTCATAAATAATTCTCTTGTTCGTAATATGAATCTTACCGTCATCCACCCTTGCCCCATTCTGTATCATCACACTTTTTTCTTCTAGAATTTCGTTTTCATTTGGGTCCAGTACGATCATTGTAAGATAATAGCCTTCCTGAATATATATTTATTATGTTTCTTCCTGAAATTCCAATGGATCGCATTCAAGAACCATACACCATTCTCCTCGCTGGTTGCTGGAGTAAACCCTCCCACATATTTCCGATAAGAAAAAAGGTTTCTTGATCCTTTAGAACAACTTTCTATAATTTATTCTGATAATTTTGTTCCAAGCATAACATTTTAAGGCTTATTTCGTTACTATATTATGGCCTACAAGAAAGCCGTAATCGCAGTGGTAGTTTTACTACTGGTTACGTGGGTCCTAATCTCCTCCCTTTCCGCTGTACCAGTAATAAAAAACCAGCAACAGGGAAATGGAAGCGGGAGTTCCAGTGGGTCCTCTGGTTCTGGATCAGGATCAGGGCCATCAACAGGTTCACTGTTTGGCCTACACTTCCCAACAATAAACTTCAGTTTACCCAATCTCAACCTGGGTGCCTTCATGCAATCCTTGTTTTCAAAGCTAAATGTTAAATTTCCAAATCTAAACTTAACCCTACCATCATCGAATTTAACTGCAAATTCCACAAGCCAGGGAGCAGCAGGCGGTGGAGGAGGCAATGGTGGCAGTTCCACTTCGAACAATCATGTGAATCCAGTTGCACTGGTAATTAATCCCCAGCTTCTGGAAGTTCTAATAATTCTTTTTGGAATGATTGCTGCAATACTGGTTGTCACATCAGTCGTTAAAAAGAAGAAAAAACAGGAAAGAAAGCCAGGAGGTATGGATGAGGATGGAGAAGAGCATTCCTTTGATTCTTCCGAACAGAAGGAAAACCTAATTATAAATGGGAGGGACAGAAGCATCAACCCATCAGAAAGTGAAAATATAACTGTATCAGGAATAAAGACTTTCAATGGCTGGAAAGGTGAAGGTTTGATTAAGCCAGACATTCCATATGACATGCCACTGTTAGCGAAAGAAAATGAAAACCTTAACGTATCT
>JAJZYV010000170.1 GCA_021797955.1 Thermoplasmata archaeon | reverse complement strand
AACAAGGAAATCACTTGAGACTATGTGGAATGCGTTTTCAACCTTGGAGGGAAAATCTGAGGAAGAGAAAGAGCAAATTATCAATGATATTAGTGAAAATATATCAGCTTCCGCGAAAAGTTTTTCTGGCATTAATGCACGGGATCCTTATATTGAAGCTTTTAAGAACGTTTTCCTTATTGATAAGACCGAAAACACAGAAATTTCCTTTAACCGGGAGGATAAGTGTATCCAATGCGGGATGAGAGGAAAAGAAAGCTTTGAGGATTCCAGAGTATTTGGAATAAAAGCAACCAGTGGTTCTGGTATAAAGCTCTCCTCACTTAACGATTCGCAGAAATTTAAAGGGAAAATCTGCGACCTCTGTATAGAAGAAAATTATCTTAGAAAAAACAAATATGGGCAGGTCTCTGGATCATGGGTATTCCAAATCAATCCGTTTAAGGCATTACCAGATTTTGATTATTCACGGATATTGGATGGTGAATTCATCTACGATGAGAATGGGACAATGAAAATCAAAATTGGCCAGGCAACACACTCACTTATTGGGAACTCCCATATTATAACATTTATAGAGAAAACATCATTAGGTGGTAGTTCAAAGGTAGATAAGAGCAGATCTCTCTTAAAAACTTTCGACATTTTAAAAACCTCACTTAAATTGATAAACAAGTTTGGAATAAAAATTGCAATTTCTCCTCTTTTTTCAACAGATATGATATCTGGAGTAACATTTTATTGGGAGAACGCACCATCTTGGGTTCAAAATATTAAACTGCATAAACTTCACTTGGATGAAATTAAGGAAGCGATGGAGTCGATAGAATTAATCGATTCATTATCTCATCTTGGAGGAAATGACAAGAATAGCTTTTTAAAAGAAATGATAATGAAAGTGTCAAGAAATCCTCTCTATTTATTTAATATTCTATATGATAAATCTTTTAATGGAAAATCAGAAAAAGACCAGAAAAAAAAGAAGTTTTTACATGATGAGGAGATAAAGGGGCTTCTCGAGAAAATTGAAAAAGATGTGTTGGTTAAAAAGGAAATGGGTGAAATGAAAATGATGGATGAAGTAGTAGGAAAAGCGTGTGAATTGTTTGATGTATTAAAATTTGTAAAGAAAGACATAGTGGAGTCCAATAATGATAGAACCTGGATAATTAGGGAATCCTTCAGGATAGAGGAGAAACTACAGGGATCACTAAAAAACATTACTGATGATGACATAATAGGTGCTATCGCAGGAGGTATTGACACTGTCTTAAGAAGGGAAAAGACGTTTCAAAATTTTGCTGGACAGAAAAAGGAAAATATTGCTGATGCAGCTATTAGTTATGCCAGTGCTTTCCATAATTTTTATAAAACAATTACAAAAGAGTGTCAAATAGACACAGAATTGAGGAAGATTTTCATCAACCAGTTTGGATTATCATTTTATATAATGATTATGGAAAGGATAAATAATCAATACAAAACCGACATAAACGAGAAATTTGAAGAAAGCAAAGGTGTGAAAAATGAGTGAAATAAAGGAAAAACTAGTAGAGGAATTTGGTGAAAACGCATTTATATCAAAGGAAAAGGGAGATATCAATCCATTGCTGATGAAAAATGAGGCTAAGAAATTGGTATTTGTCCTTATACGAGAAACAATAGGACCATTCATTGTTAGAAGTGATGTTCCAGAGGAAACCATAACAACCAATATCGAAGGCCGAAATGTTGTTGAAGTCCCAGCTCGTAAATTTAAGTCTCGTGAAAAAATGGCGGGAATAAGATTCCTGAGATTATTAAAAGTAATGCCTGAGAGTTATATATATAACGAGGTTAATAACCGAAACGAACTCAAAAATCCGACGAGCATTTTGATGGGAGACACGATCGTAAAGGGTAATGATGCTGGGAAATCAATGATCCCTTCAAGATTAATATATTCACATTCATATAGTATTAGAGATAAATATCAAATCACAGAGGTTCTTCAACATAATCAACTGGGAGATAATGGTACAACTATAGATAGTGAAGGAAAAAATAAAACAGGATTATTTTTAACCGAATATGTTAAACCTGGAGTATTCTTTCCATCTTTTTTGGTTCTCCAAAACCCAACTCCCGAGCTTTTCTTTCATACAGTTGTCTCGCTAAAAGCATCATCGTATGGAGCTCAAACAGCAATCACAGGGAGTAATATAAAAAATCATATTATAGGAATACTCTCATGTAAAAACGAACCACCGGTCACATCATACACAATTTCAAGAGACTTCAAAATTGAAGATCGATCTAGAATCGATAGAGATAAATTGATAACATTTATTATCAAAGAGATTTTGAAAAATAAAACTCACGAGGAAGATACCTTTTTCTTGTTGAACAGCGAAGCAACAAACGGAATAACAAATGAATTCAAAGGTATAGGAGGAATAAAAGTCTCTACACTTGATATAAATTCCTTAATTTTCAATAAATCCGCTGATCAGATAAGACATATATATGCAGAGTTAAACCAGGAAATTGATGAATTTTTTTCCAAAATTTTTCCTAAAACAAAACCTAGGAGAGAAAATAGCCAGTCAGGTATTCAAAAGAGTATAGATGATGAAGATCAAGCGGAGAATGAAACCGATGAAATGGAAAATTGAAAAATATGAAATACAACTTCTCGACCCTCTTTTTTACAATTCATTTCCAGATTCTGGAGCAGCAGGTTCATCCATAACTAGTAATTTCATTGGTGATATATCTCTAGATTATTCAATTGTCAATTCATTATGTTTAGTAAATACCTTCTTCGGATACTCAACGAATAAGCCTAATTATGAGGAATTAAGAGACTTTCCCATATTATGTACAGTTGCCAAACCAGTTGATAATACCAATGAACCATTCACAAGAGTATATGATTTCGCAACATCGTTTGTATCAGAGGGTTATCCTCAGGTTTCTTCCCTTCAAATGAGTGGGAAGACTTCGTATAAGCAGTGGATAAAAAGGCGGGGTATTGGGGCCGGAAACAAGTTTACGTGTTTCATTATAAACAAAAGTAGTGATGATCTCCCAATTCATTTTACATCAAGAATTGGAAACATGAAATCCACTCTTTGTCTTTTCACAAAGAGTCCAATTAATTACCAAACTGACACTGCCTGGATAAATATCTACACACTTGGAGTATTATTCCATGTGAACAAATTGCTTGATGAGCCACCTTCAAGTATATATTTTGAAAGTTTTTATTATAGAATTATGAAAAATATCAGCATGCCTATGCTAAAAGAAATTTCGGAAGTGCTGGAGTAGTGTATCATGGAAAAAAGCCTTAAACTGGATAGAATGTATATAGAAAGCGCTCAGAATGTAGGAACATTATTCAGTGATGAGAGGGATTCTACCTTTCAAAAAGAATATTCATTATATTCCTATCAACAAAAAATATTAACGGATCAGTTCAATGGTGCTGATATAATATTCCTCGATGCTCCAACAGGTTCAGGAAAAACGTTTTCATTTATTCTGCCGGTAATTGGTACATTTGAAAAGGATCAAGGAGGTATATTGACGAAAACTGTCGTAATAACAGAACCAACTAATCAAATATTGGAAGAGGAAGAAAGTGAAATTTCTTTAATTTTGAAAAAGTTTTTTAATGATAAAATTAAAGTCACTAAAATTACCGGCCCTGGAAAAGAAAAAAAAGACCAAAAGGGGTTAGCGCACGGAAACTATGAGAACATAATTAACGCCCCTTATCATAGTAAATTAATATTAACAAACCCTGATATCTTAACACTTTTGATTTCATATTATTATAAAAATACAATTATTGAAAACAGATTCAATCAACAATTTAATGATTCTAAATTAAAAGACTGGAAGCAATTTTTTGCGAGCGTTGATTACATTATATTTGATGAATATCACTCATATAATGAGGCTTCCTTAGGTAAATTGGTTGCATATACAATATTGGGAAAAGGATCAGGTTTGTTTAAGGATTTTAAACATTTAAAAATAATATTCTCATCGGGAACTCCTTTGGCCACATTTAAAAATATAATTAAGAAGAATATAGATAAATCTGTAAAAATTTATGACTCAATAAAACCGGAAATTTTTTACGGGAAGGACATCGATAAAAGTAAGGCTAAAGTAACTCAATTTAGAGGAGAAACAGAAATAATATTTACCGATAGAGAAATTTTCGAAGAGACAGATTATCGAAATAATGATGGGAAAAGGAGAATGTATCTTTTCAATAAGGTAGTTGAAATGGAACAATTTGGCGAAAAGTTAAGAAGGGAAAATATCTCATTTATTTCATACTCGAGAATAGATACAAAGATTAAAGATAAACAAATTGATAAAAATGACAGCAACGTCATCATTTCCACGGCAACCACTATGGAACTAGGTTCCAATAAAAACCCAGACATTGCACACGTAGAAGTTGGTTATAATGTAGAATCAATTTTGCAGCGGATTGGAAGGGTGTCAAGGAGAGGGCAAGCTGGTAAAATTTATATTCACTTAGGACAACAAAACGGTATGCTTATAGATTCAATTAAAAATTATACTGAACCCATAACATATGAACAACTCACTGAAGAAGTTGAGAAATTACTTAATAAAAAATTTCTAGATGTTCCTTCATTGAATGCCAACATTGGAGCAATGCTCTACTTCGTTTACAAGGGCCTTAGTTTTGATGACCCTGCTAAATCAGACGTAGAAAAAATTGGTAAAAAGTTCAAATTTTTTGAAGCTATGGTTAGGGTTGAAGAATTCAAAGAGAATGCAATTGATATCTTAAACAAAACACAGCGTGGGGATCAGTTTGAAATTGAAAACTTGAAAAGGTGGATTGTAAATATTTTTAATTCATTTAGGCTTTTCCGAGGTAATATTCTTGAGAAAGACATTGAATTTAAAAGGGGCGGCATTGAAGTAGTACGGTCAAGTCAAAACCTTATTTGGATAAAGAGATTTACCGAATATGAGTATAATCGGGAAAATCACGTCTACTTAATTAAGAAATTCAGTGATGAGCCGAATAATATTTTTTGTTTAACTTATCCATCTTTGAATAACCGAAAAGGACTCTCTATTCCGTATCTGGAACTTATAGATAAAAGTAAATTTAC